>NZ_JAYGHE010000041.1:47253-70867 GCF_034931145.1 Nostoc sp. UHCC 0252
TTTTTAGCTTCGTCGATGAACCTTTTAGCTTCGTCGATGAACCTCTGAGTTTTGGCTGATTAGGATCTGTTGTCTCCAGCTAAAGATTGAGTCAGAGACTCCATGAATGCATTCCTATGCAGAGGATGGGACAGAGGAAATGATAAATTAGCTTTTTAAGATTCCTATTTTAAAGGCGATCGCTTATTGTTATTTTGACTTTTAATTACTCTACCAGGACTGATAAAAGAAATTCCTTGCTGAAAGTCAGTACCAATCATCACTGCCTCTACTATAGGTTCGGATATTTCTGTTTGAGCTACCCACTCGACAATAAAGTTTGCGCCTAAACCTCCACTGGTATCATTTCTATTTATAAAAAAATCTGTAGAAGCTAGGGCATCAATTTGAATAGGACGCTCCAAATACTGTTTAATTAATTTTCCTTCTGAGTTGTAGTAGCGCACAGAAGTAATAATGATCGGATTGGTCAAATCTGTATTCCGAATACTGAGTGTCACCGCTAACTCGAAAATCTCTTGGCGATTGTGATGATAGATATGTGAATAGACAGGAACATAAACAGTTTGACCGCTTGCTATCTTAAAATTCTTATCTAGCGTTACTATTTTTTGAACTGGGGTTGCTTGAGTGGTGTTGGGTTGTGATTTATTTGTTGATTGACAAGATGCAAGAAAAATAACAGCGATCGCTAAAATATATGGATACGGCTTCATCAAAACTATTTACACCCATTTTTTATACCTGTGTAGCTAATCCCACCTAATAAAGAATTTCGGTAGGCATTGCGCTCAACATCTTTGTTCAATAAAATCAATAACTTGATGTAAAGATCCTGGTTTAGTCACAATCAAGACTGTTGAATGAGGTTCCAGTATTGTACTGCCGTTAGGAATCATCAAATCTTCGTGGGGATGGGATTGATAACCAATAATTAGCGAACCACTAGGAAAACGGGCATCCTGAGCGATTTCAGCAACGCTACGCCCAGCAACATAGCAATTGTTTGGGATGGCAAGTTTCAGAACCTCAATCTGTCCTTGCTCAAAATGCATCATTGATTCTACTTGGGGATACTCAATGGCATTCACCATTGTTGAAACTGATAATTCAACAGTGCTGATGATATGATTGGCTCCAGCTATCCGCAGTGGTTCGGCAAAATCGGGGTGGCGCATCCGACTTAAAATATGGGTGACACCGTAGTGTTTAGCAAGAGTTACCATTGCCAAATTTAAAGCATCACTTCTTAAGACAGCTGCCAAGGAACCGGCTTTGCGAATCCCAGCTTCTAACAATACTTCTGTACTCACAGCACTGCCTTCAAAAGCCATTGCTCCTACTTGTTCGCGGGCGTAGCGGCAAGCGATAGGATCAATGTCAATTACGGCAACAGTATGTCCTAGCTCTACTAGTTTTTGTGCCAAACTTAAGCCCACTAAGCCGGCTCCACCTATTAGTACGTACATAGCTGCTTGCTCTTTTTACTTTTTTTGATCTTCCTATTCCACTTTACAAGTTAGGAAAGTAGAGATATGCGTTCAAGTTCTGGGAGTATCAAAAATACGCCATTCCTGAATACCAAAACGCTTCAGAATTGGTTCGGCTTGACGGATATTGTCTTCTGTACTTTCTACCGTCACTAAATAATCGCCTTGAAATGCTCGGTCATTATAAAGTTGGGCGGCTTCTTCAGGAAGGAACCAACCCCGCAGTGCGCCAATAAGACCGCCAGCTGCTGCACTAGCTCCACTTCCTAAAAGGGTGGCTAAAACAGACTCAGCTGCTAGCGCTGGGCCAAAACCAGGAATAAGCAAAATACCAAAACCCGCAACCAAGGTAAGTAAACCTCCTGCCCTAGCGCCTGCTAATCCACCCGCCTTAGCACCTTCAGCAGGAGCGATAGTACTTTCACTCGTGTCGGAACTGTCTAGTTGCTCATTGAGCTTGGGTTTTTTAGTGATTACAGAAATCTCATGCATCGGAAAGCCAATACTTCTGAGTTCGTCGAGCGCCTGTAGTGCAATTTGGCGATCGCTAAATATACCAATAGCGTGCTGAAGTTGTCCAGAAGCCATTTTGTTTGCCTCCCAAAAGCTTTGATGAGCCTGTAAAGCTTTTACTGGTGATTGTGTCTACAGTTTTACAAACAAATGTGACCACAAAGTGATATAGGATTACTATTTGATTTTTGAACGAAATTAGGTATTGTAGAGTGTGTTAGAACGGAGTTCGTAACGCACTATTACTATTATCAAGGGTTTGATGCGTTACGCTGTCGCTAACACATCCTACGAATATTTTTAGAAATCAAACCTGATTCCTATAGCACTGTAAGCAGTTAGGTTTATTCGTAGCGATTGAATTGGTATTTTTCGAGCAACTCTTTAACTTGAGCGGCCACCAAAGGATGTGGATCTTTTTGTAACTGGGGAAGGATTTGCAAAAGAACGCGATGCGAAACCATATTCAAGTATGCGATCGCAGCTTCTCTAACAAAACCTGTTGGATGACGCAAACTTACTAAAATTTCGGAACTTGTCAATTTGATGCGAGTGACTTGAGCGAAATGGAAACAGCAAGCTAGACACCAATCAGAAAGAAAGTTACCCAACATCAGCAATCTGTGGAGGCGATCGCTAACTACCATATTCTCATAAGTTACGATCTTAGCTTCTACAAGATATTGCAATTTTTCTGACTGCGGTCGGTTATCTAAAATATTCAGCAACAGAGACTTTGAAGGCAAAGTGATGGTATGCTCCAGTATTTCTAGCCCCCGCGCTAAGTTTACCACTGAGAGCGATCGCAGATTAAATGCTGCTGCTTGCATCTTTTCTGGCGAGTAAAGCAGCTTCAGTAACAGCAGCAGCCGCTCTTTGACATCTAATTCCAATTCTAAAAGGGCGCGTTGCAGTAACTCAGAGACAACCACAACCCTCTGCCGTGATTGATAATTTTCTTTTTCATCTAATGTTTTCAAGTCAGTATATGCGGCATAAATCTCGCCTAAAAACTTTAATTCCTGCTCTATTAAATTTTCTACTCGACTTTCATAAAACCGATCTACTAAACCTTTAATTCCTGGTTGTTTATGTATTTTTAGTAAGCTACGAAGAATATGATCCCTAGTTATACCCCAAGATGTCTCTAAGTTTCCCCATAGAGCCTCTAATGCTTCCTGAGTGGCAATTTGAGCAATAGTACGCCAAGCATACATTCGCACTACTTCTGGTTTATAAATATTGGTAGCTAACCGTAATAGCATTTCTATAGCTTCATTTTCCAGTCGCACTAAGGCTGACATTGCTGTAGTGCGGGTTGATTTGTAATAAAGTGCTGCAATCAGCGCCGAATAGTACTCTTCTAAATGGGTTGCTGAAATCATTTCCAATACAGCACAGCGCACCCGTAATGACTCATCTTGTAATAAATTTGGGATGTGAATCCGTAACGCCTGCAAATAAACTGCTTCTCTCAGCGCTCTAACTCCATTCACCCGTTCTCGTTCTTTTTTATGAGTCAACATCCGGCGCATGGTTTGGGTAGCTGCTACCTTTTGCATGGGTGTTCCCTGGCGTAAGACTAAAGCGGCGGCGGTAGCGCGGATGAGTGAGTTTTGCCGGGGGTTCAGATATTCTTCTAAAATACTTAAATTGGGATTTGGTTCAGCTAGCCAAACGTAGCGCAGCGCTAGGGCAAAAACTTCGGGATTAGTTTCTTGGGATTGTTCTAATAAAGGACGGATGGCGGATAGGTAAGCGGGATTTGCACCGGCTGTCAGCATCACTTCCAAACTTTGGCGTTGCAAATCTGGGGTTAACTTGACTAATAAGGGTGCTAAAACTTCCGTAGCACCTTGGGAATCAATTTGAGCTAAAAGTTCAATGCAAGAGCGTTTATCTGCCTCGCTGCCTTTTTCTTCCAAGGCTTTGACTACACCTTGCTTGAAAAATCGTAAGCCGACATTGCTTGCACTCAAGTGGCCTCGTGCCACACTCAAGACTAACAGTTCAACGTAGCGCGATCGCAATTCCCAAACTACTGTTAAACAAGTGCCAGCTATCAGCATTGTTTCAGCTACTAACACCCACTTTTGCAGGGGTGCGGGTACAAATTGCCCACAAAACAATAGAGTTGCAAAAATTAGCGCTCCTGTCAAACCTGTAGCGATCGCTTCGGCGGTTCCTCCTGATAAAGTCTGCATCCGGCTGCGAATTGCCTCTGGAATCGGTTGGTACAGGATGGGGCCGCTACTCATCACAAAGGTGTAGCGCAGAAGTTCATCGCAGAATTTGACAATTATCAGACCCCAGAAAAAGCTTTGGGATTGTATCGCTGGAATTAAATGGAAAAATACCAGCACTGCGGGTAATGAAAAGCCTACGGTGATTGGTAAAAGTGTCGCTGTGAAAAATACCCCCATCCGTTCAATAAGTCGGCTGGAAATAAACCACTGCAATAACAACTCACACAATCCCAACATCCCACCAAAAAGACCCAAGAAACTGGCGAGTTCTCGGTCGCTCATATTGGATTTGAGTTCGCGCAGATATTGAAAATCTATTAATAACCCAATGACTTGCAATAGACCAACAAAAGCAAATAATTGCCAAACATATCGCTTCAAAGGACTTTTAATAAAACGCTCTCGTGAGGCTTGTTCTTCAGGAACTAATCTTTGCGGCGTTTCAGGAAAAGCCGCTCGATAATGATGAGTTAAATACCATAAAATCCCCGATCCTAATAAAATCACTAGACAGGCGAGAAAGATGATCTTATTTAGCGAGATGTATTGCACTAGCCAAGGCAAACTAAAGCCACTAATTACATCTGCTACCAATAGACCACTACTTACCAGTGGGTAAGTGCGCTTAATCTCTCGAATGTTAAATATCTGGTTAGCAACAATCGAGATGTTGAGGTCATTGACTACATAAAGGGCATCTACCCATAGCCGTAGCAGAAAGGCCGAAATAACAACCAGGTAGGAAATATTAGATCCCCAACGTAATACAATTAATAAAATTAATGGCATCAACATACAAGGTGCGATCGCCACAATCACCCGACGCAAGGGAAAAATCCTTTGCAGCCAAGAGTATAAAAAAACCAGTCCTGCGCTCATAACGGCGCTAGCAATATACATCCACGGCAGCAAATGAGTTCCATATTCATCCAAAAACAGCGCCACTGTACTGTCTTCTGCCCACCGCAATCCTACACATACGATTGTGTAAAAAATGAACATTATTTGAGTTCGTTCGCTCTCCTCTGGCCGGAGATTCACCCACTGTAGTAGTCGTGGTAAAACCACTTTATTTACAGTAAACCAGTGATTTTTCAGTTCCATGCAATTTTATTTTCTGGTAGTATCACCCCGTAATGGGGAAAGGAAGCAGTGGGAGATGAGGGAGGAAATTTTACCTTGTCCCCTGGAAATAGCAAAAGTCCTGAGCAACTGAGTATTATCTTTCCCACTCAGCCTTCAAGACTATCTATTTGAAATAAATTTAAACTGCCTAAAATCTTGAGAAATACAGCAGATTGTAACTTGGTGAGTTACAAATAATCGTAGGGGCAATTCATGAATTGCCCCTACGATTAGACTTTATTTACCTGAAATACGCTGTATAGATTTCCCGTAAGGGTACACAGCTAGCTATGTACCCTTACGACAAAGATGGGATATTTTTTTACTAAAAGTCCCTAAGACCAGGTTTTGCGTTAACCTCAGTAACGTAGTTTTTGAAATTCCCATTAGTAGCTAAAAGTGGTTATGGTGATGCGTCAGCTTTCAATTCTTCTATCTTTGGTGGCACTGCTACAAAATTCGCCAGCATTTGCTCAAGGGGCAGAAACTACTTCTGGAATCCCATCTGATTCCATTCAACAAGTAATTGCTGCTAAATGGATGACAAACTTTTCTGATGGCAAGTTTTATCCAGAAAGGTTAGTGAGTCGGGCCGAATTAGCCTCAATTATGGTAAAAGCTTTTCGGCTCGATCAAAGACAAGCTGTGAGTAGGGAAAATTTAGTGGTTCCAGATGTTCCTCGTTCTTATTGGGCGTTTAATGATGTACAGATAGTCTTAAAGACTGACATCATGAAGGGCTATCGGGACAATAAATTTTTCCCTAATCAAAGGGTGACAAAGGCGGAGGCTCTGGCTATTTTTGCTCAAGCTTATGGTGTATTTCAGTTTCCTGATGAGGCTGTGAATGAAATTCTGGCTTCATATCCAGATGAAAAGTCTATCCCAACTTGGGCTAGAAAAGCGATCGCTACAGTAGCTACTGAGGGATTTCTCAATACAGATGCTCAAGGCAATATTTCTCCATTAAAACCCGTTACCCGTGGAGATATGGCTTATGTATTAAGTCAATATTTACAACGACAACAGCAACAACCCGAAACACCAGAAGTTCCGATTATCCCAAATAGCCCCCAATCACCTTAGTTAGAATTTATCCAATTAAGCGACTTGCTGACAATCAGTTTTGACCAGGATTTCTATACTTGTCTCGAAGCTGGCGAAGATATAAGGAATTAGACTGTGTTGGTTGCTGCTGCACATAATTAGACTGTGATGGTTGCGTCGGCTGCTGCAAGCCATAATTCCCATAATTAGATTGTGGTGGTTGCATCGGCTGCTGCAAGCCATAATTCACATTTATGGGGGTGACAACGCCTTGATTGGGAATCTGGCTAGAGTAAGGTGAAGTATTACTCGGTGCAGCAGAGGTGACTGGGGGCGCTACTGGTGCTACATTAGGCAATATCTGACCGTTATTTAAATTATTGTAGGGATTTTGCAGTAAGTTCGTACCCGTTGAGGTATAACCTGTACTGGTATTTAACCCACTATTAGGCAATAACTGACCGTTATTTAAATTATTAGGGGGATAATTAGAGGGGTTTTGCTGCAAGTTTGTACCGGTTGACGTATAGCCCGTTCCCGGAGTTAAACCATTAACTGGTAAAGAATTCTGACTGGTTAAGCTGTTGATAGGCGGTATTAACGTTGTTCCTGAGTCAGAAACTTGGCCTAGAGCATTTGGCACAGTTGCACTACCGTTGAAGTTAGATAGCTTCTGATTTGTCGATTGGTTGAGTGCTGCTTGCAGAGGGTTGATGGAGACAGAATTTTGATTCTTGTTAGTTTGATTGGTGAATCCAGTTCCCAGACTAGAAGATGTTTGTTCCTCGCCTGTCGATTCAGACGGCGCATTTAAGGTTTTGAAGCCAAGAAACTGATTATTGTTATCAACCGCCCCAGTCCGCAATAAATTTTCTGTTTGTACAACAAAAGGATTTTTCAGAATTGGGGAGGTGTTAACATTAACACCTAAAGCCGGATTTGATTTAGCATCACTAGCAGACTTTTGTTTATTAATTGCATCCTCTAAGAAGCTTTTACCCTCAGTATCCTTTGCTTTTTCATTGGGGGTATTTGCCGTTAGTGAAAGACTTGCCTGCTCAAAGTCATTAAACAAAACTGGTAGGTTATCAATATCTGCTGCGATCGCTCTGTTTTCTTCTGAAAGCGAAGAATCAGCAGGCGTTTGGGAAGCAACTTGGTTTTTTTGCTTATAAACGAAAATATCTGGATTTGACCAGTATTCCCAAGTTACTAGCCCTACTACAGATAGAAAAATTGCAGTTCCCCAAAAACTGGGTCGTCCTAGATTCAATAATCTGGCTTTGAGATAGCGTAAGTAGGCGGGAGGATAATCACGATTTGACATGGGATTCGTCAGTGAAGTTTACTCGGAATCGGGGGAAATTTGACGGAATTTGAAGATTTTGATGTTTAACGCTTTTACTTTCCTTAACAGGAAATATCTCAACTAAACTTTGATAGTGATTTCATCCTAACTTTTCTATCAGTTATTAGTCATTACCAATAGAGATGTAGTAGTCAAAAATTTACTTTTTAGCGACTAGAGTGCTTTAGCAAGATTTTCTAGAAAGTTAGCTAGTCCGCGTTAGCGTTCGCGCAGCGTCTCGTAGAGAGGAACGAGCGTCGCATCTTGATTCTGACTTCTGAATCCTGAATTCTGAATTCTTCTTCATAGCAATTTATGGTTAGTTTTTGGGTATTGGTCACATTGGATAACATCACGAGTTGACAGTTGCTCTAAGTTTATTGTTGTAGCTGGACAAAAGTTCTTCACATCTTGCACCTAGTCCTAGCGATTAGAAATCGCGGCTATACAAACTAAGTCCGCACTTCGACAGGCTCAGTGACCGCCTGCGCGGACTAAGCAAAACCCAGGCTTTTCAACCTGTAAAGGCAGGTAAAGTCTCGTGTAGCCGCGACTTCTAGTCGCCTGGTGCAACTGCAATGCTTCGATACATACGCCTCTGAGGGCGCTGTGCCGCACCCTACTATTTACCAGGAGACTACAGCAATGATGAAAGCTGAAGAGATCATGACCAAAAACGTAGTTACCATTCGCGGTTCGGCGACTGTTGCTGAAGCAGTGGGGCTGATGAAGGAAAAAAAATTGCGGGCGCTAGTTGTAGATATCCGCCATGAAAATGATGCTTATGGTATTGTCACAGAAACGGATATTGTCTATAAAGTAACAGCCTACGGTAAAGATCCAAATCAAGTGCGGGTTTACGAGATCATGAGCAAGCCCTGCATAGTCGTAAATCCTGATTTGGGTGTGGAATATGTAGCGCGGTTATTCGCTAACACTGGTATTCATCGCGCACCTGTGATTCAAGGCAAGCTGTTAGGCATCATCTCAATTACCGACATTTTGACCAAAAGCGACTTTGTAGAAGCCCCAAAAGCGCTACTGCTAGAGGAGAGAATTCAAAAAGCAATTGAACAGTCTCGCGCTATTTGCACCGAACAAGGTGCTTACTCTAAAGCCTGTGCAGCCGCCTGGGATGAGGTAGAAGAACTCCAGGCAGAAGCTGCTCATCAGAAAGCTGAGGGGATGGTATCAGCCAAAGTCTCTTTTGAAGAATACTGTAAGGAAAACCCGAATGCACCGGAATGCCGAAATTTCAAGTAGGAATGGGGAATGGGGAAGAAGCAAGGGGGCAGGGGGGAGGGAGCAGGGGGCAGGGAGCAGGGAGCAGGGAGCAGGGAGCAGGGAGCAGGGAGCAGGGAGCAGGGGGCAGGGGGCAGGGAGCAGGGGAAGAACTATTGATCCATGCCCAATTCCCAATTCCCTCAGAAAAATTATCCCCTTTAGCGTTTGGCAACTCGTATCAAGAGGAATAAACCTATTCCTAAAAAAAGAAAGTTGGGCAACCAAGCGCCCACGAAGGGAGAGAGGGCACCTGTTTGTGCGATCGCACCACTAATGAAGAAAATTAAGTAGTAGGAAAATATAACTACAACGCTAATCCCAAAGCTAGTGCCTCTTCCAGTTCTCTGGGGTATGCTTCCCATCGCTGCACCAACTAAGCCAAAAACTACACATACAAAGGGTAAGGAGATTTTTTGTTGAATCCGCACTTGGAGTTTACGAATTTTTTGGCGATCGCCACCAAGATATTCTACTTCTAGTTGATCTAATGCTTCAACAATATTCATCTCGCCATAGTCTCGGCTTTTTTCTGCCAGACTTAATGGTGTACGTGGTAGTTGCAGTTGTTGGTGTTCAAATCTGACGATGTTGCGGTAGGAGCGATCGGCAGCAACAAAATAGATTGTACCGTTGTAAAAATCCCAGATATTTTGAGAAGGATTCCACTGAGCAGATTCTGATACTACAATTTGATTCAGATTTTTTGTTGAACGGTCTATAATCGTCAAACCTGTCATCCGTTTACCATCAAACTGGTCAGCGTAAAACAAGCGTGTCAATATCCTATTCTTAGAGCCATCCGGCTGAGTAACATCCTGGTATTCAGGATAGAAAATATTTTGCTGTTTTAAAATTGGCTTGTCTGATTTGAGGGCTTTATCCAGAGTTATCCCCGCTTGGTAATTTGCTGCTGGTGCAATTTGTTCGTTAAACACGAATGTCATTCCTGTAACCACAAGACTCAACATCACAGCAGTTAACACTATGCGATAGACGCTGACCCCACAACCACGCAGGGCAATTAGTTCGCTCTCGCTAGAAAGACGGCTGTAGGTCATCAAAGTAGCCAGCAGCGTAGACATGGGAAAGGCTAGAACAATAAAGTTGGGAAACTTTAGCAAAAAAACCTGAATGGCAATGTCTATCGGTAGCCCAGATTCTACGATTTTTCTGACTAGATCAAATACAGCATCAATGGTGACACCAAGTGATGAAAAAGCTCCGACACCAAATAAAAATGGCGCTATCAATTCGCTGGTAAGGTAACGATCCATGATCGTAAAAGGTAGCAGCGAATATAGGTTGTAGAAAGAGGGGAAGTTCTTTGAGATCATAAGCAAGTTAAAATTGGCAACCCTGGAGGAGGTAGGATACAGGAGGCAGGGGCAGCACTTCGGCTACGCTCAGTGACCGGGGGCAGGGAGTAGAAGTAAAATAGTCTTCATGTTTTGTGTTGAAGTCTAAGTTCCGTACCTCACTTAATTGCAAACTGCTGTATTTAGGATCAAAGTTTAATTTTCAATGGCTGAGAACGCAGAATCAAATAAATTAATTAATTGATAATTAAAATTAAATATAAAAATAGCCTTTGAAAAATTATTAACTAAATAATTGCGAATTTAGACTTGAAAATTATCTCCTAAATAATATTGCCGCACGAGGGGATTGCTGTAGAGTTCGTCAGCGCCGCCAAAAGCAAGAATTTGTCCTTCGCGCATGATGTAGGCACGGTCAGTGATGGCGAGGGTTTCGCGGACATTATGATCTGTAATTAAGATTCCCATGCCGCGATCGCGCAGTTGTGCGACAATGTGCTGAATTTCTGAAACTGCGATCGGATCGACTCCCGCAAATGGTTCATCCAAAAGTAAAAATTTTGGCCCTTCTACTCCAGCAGCTAAAGACCTTGCTAATTCCGTCCGCCGTCGCTCACCACCAGAAAGTTGAATTCCTTTGCTATTGGCTAATTTTTCCAAGCGAAACTCCCGAAGTAAAGTCGTGAGTCGTCTTGACCATTCCCGTCGGGGCACTTTCGTTTGCTCCAGCACCAACAGAATATTATCCTGTACCGAGAGTTGCCGGAAAACACTTGGTTCTTGTGCTAAATAGCCAATACCCAATCGCGCCCTTTGGTGCATTGGCATACTCGTAACGTCCAGATTACCCAACCAAACTTTTCCTTGATTGGGTTTTTCTAAACCGGTGGCAATGTAAAAAGTTGTCGTTTTACCAGCCCCGTTGGGGCCTAGTAAACCAACTATTTCGCCCTGACCAACAGAAAGATTAACACGATTGACGATTACTCGCTTGCCGTAAGATTTGTGAATATTCTCTAAAACAATTTTCACGCTGTCAGCACCCTTTCTTGGTGGTAAATGCTAATTAGAAGGCTTCAAAGGTGGTGTCTGTGGGACAGGTGGGGCAGGTGCTGCATTATTTGATTCCTCAATCATGTAGATAGACTCTACCTGACGGTTAGATTGAGGTAAAGCAACAAATCGGCCTTCATCAATTAAATACGTTACCTTCTCTGCCCGGATACTGTTACCACCCTGTTGCAAAATATAGACGTTGCCACTGAAATCAATTCGGCGTTCCTTACTAAAGTACTGTGCTTGGGCAGATGTTGCCTGAAGCTGACGAGAAGGATACAACATTTGCACGTTACCGCGAGCGGTGATTACTTGATTTTTGGCATCATATTCTTGCACATCAGCGCGGATAGTCAGTGGACGATTGTCTGTAGCTGTTTGAGCAGTAACAGTTTGCAGTTGAGTAGGGAAGGCAAAAGTGCCCAAGAGTGCAACTGGCAGCATTAAAGCTAATCCAAAGCGACGGAATTGTGACATGGGCAATTGATAGCAGGGCATCATAAAAATTAGGGATTCGGGATTTCAGCTTGCATTTTAATTATCTCAAGTACTTTATCCAGATTATGAAATATACAATCTGGAGTGGTTTCCGAGAACTACTGGCTGAAATAGTGACGCTACCCCTAACCTCAAGGTTTCAGGTAATTGGCATCTGAATGAAAATGACGTAGGCACAATTTATGAATTGTGCCTACCCAGAATTTCGGACAACGCATAATTAATTTACCAAATGTCTAATCAGTAGACAGCACAATTTTAGGCAAAAATAGCACTTGATTTTCACCCAGATCGCCAGATGTAATCTTATCTGGCCCTATTTGTTGTAATGTCGTCAACAATGCTGCACTTTGACTCAATAGCTCATCTACATCAACGCCGCCGTAACTAGATGGGTAACGCCGTAGACGATTGCCCCCTTCTCCCAGTAGAATAACTGCACCTCGCCAGTTCCGATTCTCCAAATGATATAGCGCTACAGAAATTTGGAGAATGCCTTGATAAAAGGTTTTTTCTGGTTCACTGGCTTCAATCCACAAAGCCTCTAAAGTGTCATGACAGGCGTAGAACTGACCAGAATTGAACTGTTCTACGCCTTGCCAAAACTCTTGGGGGATGGTTTCGCTCATCCCATACTGTCTCGGACTTCTTTGATTGTCTCAAGAGAGATTTCTTGTTGCTCTCCAGCAAATTCGTTGTCAGGGGTGAGGAATAACATGCAATGGCACTCTTTGCGTTCTCTCATGGGCACACAAGGACAGTTCCAATACGTGGCATGGACTTCAGCCTCTTTGTCTTCGTAATGGCGACAGGGACATAAAGGCGCACCTAGATCATCTTTATGTTTGGCTAGTCCTTCAATCACAACTGCCGTAACAGAAGGTTCAGAACAGAAGTATGTTCCAGTCCGCTTGGCGTATTGTTCGGAAAAATGCCGCATTGCCTCCAGGCTTTTATCGCTGGATTTTGTGTTATGTTCTGATGTGATCATGTCGCTCATAATTTAAATATTTCTTTGCATTGTACCTCAGTCGCACTATAGGATTACTGGGTGGATTTCCCCAACCTTACCCGCCCTGATTGTTTTACCTTTGCTTAAAGGCTGATATGTCTGGTGTGCTGGGATCGGCAAAATCTAGGAAATAGCAAAAGCTTAACTTCTAAGCTAAGAGTACTCCAAGTAGAAAAATGCTCAATTGTCATTGCGAGCGAAGCGTTCGCGGAGCGTCTCGTAGAGATAGCAATCCCAGCCCTTGCGATCACTTCGCAATGACGGGTTTTGGATCATTTATTTTTTGGAACACTCTAATAAAAATTCAAGTTCAATCTTAAGGCAGACTTTAAAAGTCAAGAGGTTGATTTATTCTCTCTCATCTACAAACGATACTTTGACGCGTCTAACCCGCATTTCTCACAAGCTGCTTTGCGTATAAGTAATAAGTAATGAGTAATAAGTAATAAGTTAATAATTTTACTCATTACTCATTACTCCTTACTCACTACTCATTACTCATTACTCCTTACTCACTACTCATTACTCCTCCATTAGAGGTGTGGTGAGAAATCCGGGCTAAGGGGAGATGCCAAGGGCGATCCGTGTGTCAAGCTTTGTTTATTTATATATTAGTGCTGAATTCTTTTCATCATAACTTTATGAGACTTTATGAAATAACTAAGTAATAACACTTGCTTTTTGTGGCTTAGTGTATATTCTGAAAAGGGTGATAAAAAAGCACAAACTTATCAGAGTTACAACTACTAACACATGAATATTTCAACTTTTGCGAAAAAATTATCGACTACTGCGATCGCAGCAACAGTAATTGTTTTGAATATAGGAGCAGTAGCACAAGCAGCCGTTTTAACATTTGATGACATAGCACCTATTTCAGATTTTGATCAAATTCCTAATGGTTACGGTGGATTTAATTGGGATAATTTTTACTACAACAATGGCTCGAATGCTATCTCGCTTACAGGCTATGACAATGGTAGAGTGTCAGGAGACTACGTGGCTTTCAACGGGTTTGGAGATCCTGCCCTAGTAAGTGATGGTATTTTTGACTTCAACAGTGCTTACCTCACAGCTGCTTGGAATAATGGTTTGTCGATTACTGTAGAAGGTTTTAAGAGCGGCGCAACCCTGTATTCAAAGACTGTGGTTGTAGATACGACACAGCCAACTTTAGTAAATTTTGATTATTTTGGTATTGATGAATTAAGGTTCACGTCATTTGGTGGAGTTCAGCCAGACTATCTTGTACAGACAGGTGGTAGTGGGACACAGTTTGCGCTAGATAACTTTACCTTTAATGAAAAAGTTACATCTGTTCCCGAACCTACATTGCTACCAGCGATACTGTCAATAATTACTGTAAGCGCTGGTTCAGTATTAAGACGTAAACAGTTAAAGCAAAGTTAACTCAAGCCTTGCACTTTGCCCAAACAAGTAGAAGTCGTGGCTACACAAACAAAGTTTACCTCTGTAAAGCTAGGCTTTGTTTGTATAGCCCTTCTATGATGTGTTTTTTTGCCGAAGGTATTAATCAATACGAATTTAATGTTTTTTGTAGCTGGGGTTGTAGTGCGCGATCGCTTTGCACAAAAATACCAGGATGATCCTGATTGATTATCTCTTGTTCTGCTGCTGAAGAAATATTTGGCCACAAAACCCAGCGACTACCTTGAGGAAGAGTAGCAAGGCTCAGGGAGTTTTGAGTCAGCCAAATCAAGGGATAACTTTTAGGAACTGCTGAATTGCCATCTTCTTGGGCTGCGGTTGCTGCTAAAGTTTCTAGGACAAAGCGATCGCCTTTAATCAAATCTGTTGATGCTGTCCATAGTTGTACCTGTAATTGCTGTTGATGTGCATAAAAGTACAGCGAAGCTGCGGCGATTACTGCTTGTTCAAAGTTTTCTTCTTCCCAATCGCTAGTACTGTCAAGGGCAATAACTATTTCTTGTCCACCTGTCACCATCTCTAACTCCCGCACCCTTAATTCCCCATAGCGGGCACTAGTCCGCCAGTGAATCAGACGTGTGGGATCTCCTAGACGATATGGACGGAGCGATCGCACCAGCCCCGTTGTCGCTGTCTGCAATGGTCTACCACGAGGATCGCCCCTTTTGCTCTCTTCTTGCCCCATTTCGTCTACTAAAGGGCAGGTAGCTAAGGGTAATACTGTAGGATAGACGATCGCAGTGGCAGCACAATCACGCTGACGGCGACACCAAAATAATCCTAAAGGCGCACCAGAACCAAGTTCGACTGTGTGCCAGCGATAAACACCCCGGCGCTGAATCGGGTGGTAATATACCCAACGGTAACTACCTTGGCTAGGAATTGTTTCGATTGCCTTTTGTACTGGTTTCCCTAAGACGAAGGGCAAAATATCCTCGACTTGCAATAAACTTACAGGCTGCTGTGTCTGATTGCAGATTTCTAATTCCACCGTTAGATCGTCGCCTGCTGACACAGGTTGCATGGGACGGCGAGTGATGGATAGACCTGTGAGCGATCGCGGCGGTAAGATGGCTGCTACACCCAAAAGGGCAAAACTGATGCCGCTAATGGCGTATAGCCAACCAGCCATCGTATTGATACCTGCGCCAAAAAAACAAATAGCGGTTAATGCTAGCACCCAACCGCCGTATGCAGGGGCACTGGCACGGGTTTCTAACCAATTAGTGATGGGTTTGATGATTTTCATGTTTCTTTTTTAACCCAACACCACCCCAAATTCACAGTGTTTCAGGGGTTGCGTCTGATGTCCTTATCAAAACCGCTTTATAACTTGGTTTACGAATGTCTCTCCATCAATAGGAGGCGTTTTGTCTGAAGCTAAAATCGCCGCATCAATTTTTTCTTGCAAATCCTCGACCCATTCAGTATTGGCGCGATCGTATTCATCAAGTAACCGTAAGGCAATTTCAAGGGCTTCTTCTGCGGAGCGATATTTCCCAGACTGAAGCTTGGTTTGAATAAAGCCTTCTTGATCAGGTGTGAGACTGATGCTCATAGAAAACCTCTATTCAGATTATTCACCATTTTAAGTCAAAAAACTCACTCTACTTTTTCGTTCAGTTAGGGTTTATTCGGGAAACACAGTAAGTCAAATTTTACGCTGTAACCAAGCAAAGACTTCATTAACAGAGAGCGTTAGATTCAAATCTTTTAACACTGGTAATATATCTTGTCCTGCTAACAAATCTGGTAAAGAATTAGGCTGATAAACTAAAATACAGCGTTCACTTGGATCAATCAACCATCCTAGCTGACTGCCATTTCTCAAACAGTGTAAAATATTGCCAGTTACTTTCGTTTGACTTTGAGCAGGGGAAAGAATTTCGATGACCCAAGCGGGTGCAAAATCAATCCCGATGCTAATAATTTCACCGTTTTCATCCAGTGGTATTTGATTGGTAGAGATCACAACCACATCAGGAACTACTGAACGATTACCGCAGGTACAGCGTAATTCAGGAAAGGCTTCGTAGTTACTGCCCAACGCATCAATTACTGCAACTAAACGTTTTTGCAATAAACTGTGTTTAGCCCCTCCCATAGGTTTCTGAATTACCTCTCCGTTAATATATTCCCAAGCTGGTGACTCTTCAATGTATGGAAGTTTTAAGAATTCTTCTAGAGTCGTGCTTTCTGGAACTGTAATTTGTTCTTGCGTCAACCCAATATTTTTCATGATTTGCTTACAAGCGGAAGCGGGTCAGTTGTTGGAACAAGTACCATACAATTTATCTGGATTTTGGTCGTTTGCATCTAGAAATTCATAATTGTATATGATTAAATTATGGAATGTAGGTAGAAGGTAAAAATATGACAATTACTACCAACTTAAAACAACTCTATGAAGCCGATGAGAATTTATGGTTAGAACAAACTATTGAATTATTAAAACAAAAACAGTTTAGCCACCTTGATTTAGAAAACTTAATTGAGGAATTAATAAGTTTGGGTAAAAGAGATTTAGCTAAAGTCAAAAGTTTTTTAAGGCAAATTATTATTCATATATTATTACTCCAATATTGGCAGGTTGAATATGAAAGAAACTATCGTCATTGGATTGGAGAAATTAAAACCTTTAGATATGACTTAAATAATCATTTAACAACGAATTTAACAAACAAGTTACAGGATGATTTAGAGAATATTTATCAAAGCGCGGTTGAGTTTGTGAAAATTAAAACCGATTTAAATATTTTTCTAGAAAAGTGCCCTTACACTCTTGTACAATTATTAGATGAAAATTATTTACCTTAAAAATATCAGTATTATCTAATTTTTGTGAAATAAAAGCAGCACCAAAAGCGATGTCTACGACGGGCTACGCCTACGCAGTTTCACGAATAGTCATGATAATTGCCTTTTTCAGTCCTCTTCATTTTTACTCAAAGATTTGACTAAATGTACAGCAAGGGCGATCGCAATTGCACTATTTTTGAGTAACTTCACTGAGGGCTTCATGGATAACCTCATCGCTAACACCGTGACGCTTCAAGCTAGCAATCAGTGCTGAGATAGTATCATCCTCTAGTCGTTCTAGATCAACTCTTAGCCCTTGCCCAATATAGGCACGCATTAACGGCTGATAGCCAGAAAATCCCAGTAATGGCGCTATTCTTTTCAAATCTTCAATGACATCTTCGGGAATGCGAATTGTGATTGTAGTCATTGGACGATTTTTATCGAGTCGCTTTTTCAGTGCTTCAGCCTTCATAATATTCTCGCTCCTTGCGTGTTGCGTTGTGCGTGCTGAAATGATCCGAATTATGTCGTTTTCACGTTCAATGTAGACGACATACAGAAGATTCCACCGTCTGTCTAAGCCAATAACAGCATCTCTTTGTTCATCATTGCGACTTGCATCAACAACCACTAAAAACGGATCGAAAAATGCCTCTGTGGCTTGCTGAAATGTCACGCCATCATGATTGCTGGGATTTATCCAAGCTTTTTCTTCGTTCCAAACGAAAGTGACACCATTAAGCACGAAATACACATCCATACCTTACATAATAGACACTGTGTATTTACGTTGTCAATACGTTTTATGAAACAGAGATATTTCCGTAAGGGCGATGTCTACGACGGGCTACGCCTACGCACAGTTAATTCAAAGGCACATACTAACATTGCTAAACCTCATCTAAATCGTGATTTGGTTACTCATTGCTTCAGACTGAAATAATTTCAAAGGTGTCTTGATGGCCAATTCGATAAAATAAGAAATCAGAATCGAGAGTGAGAATTTGACGATACCCTGTCTTTTCAGCCGTCAAAACCAACGTTGCATCTGCTAAATCCATTGGGCGATCGCGGTATTGTTCCATCAGCGCCAACAAACGGCTGTAATCACTTTCCTGAATCTCGTAAATGGTCAACAGTTTATCTAAAAGAAGCTGCCCCAAATGTTTTTGCATTTGCCAGCCGCCACGATGCAGGGCAAGATACATGGCTTCTGTCAGGCATGACCAGGTTGTGACGAGAGGCTTTGCCAAACGCATCACTGCAATTTTATAAGCATTGTGCTGAGGCTGAGTGCGATCTACTAGACAAAGCAGAACTCCTGCATCGCACAGGATCATAGCTCTAGCCCTTGTTGCCGATATTTGTTGAGTAGGAGTTGCTGATAGTTGCTGACTGCTTCAGGTGGAGATACCTCTAGGGAATCCACAGCCTCAAACCATTGTGACCATTTTTCCACAAGTGTTTCATCAGGCTGGGTGTCAGCAATTTTAACTTGATGTTTGTGGATCACAAAATCAATGAAATCGGTCACTTCTTGCAAGAGTGGTTCAGAAAGTTGCTGCAATTTTGCGATCGCAGTTTCACGAATAGTCATGATAATTGCCTTTTTCAGTCCTCTTCATTGTTACTCAAAGATTTGACTAAATGTACAGCAATGGCGATCGCTTTCTGTAAGAATGCCTACTAATTAGCGATGTCTACGACGATCTACATTTAAGCGCTTGGCTTGTGCAGTGATGGAATTCCTTTTTTCTGTGCCATTGACTATCTAATTATTAGATCGCAATAAACTTTACTATTAGTCGGTTTCCTCATTCTCACCTTCCTCAATTTCAACTTCTTCCAAAGACTGCCCATCACTACCGAGTAACTGCCAAATATCACGATAAAATAAATTGTCAATGGTCTGGATGTGTTGTGAAAGCAATGAATCTGTAATCATATTCGGACGAATATCGCAGTAATATACACCATCAAGTGGATTTAGTTTGATGGTGTAAGCTTTAAAGTGCCCTGGTAAAAACGTTGCATTAATACCATAACGATTTTGCTGCTTTGCTTTTTTTCTCTGTACATCGTTCAAGAAAATTGCAATGTGAGGCAAAGCAGTGCTGGTTAGCTTGTTGTATAAGAACTTATCAACAAAAATTTTATCAATACGGTCTTTACTCGAAGTTTTAACCGAACCAATGATTTTTAGTTCGTCGTCTTTACTAATCAACAAGTCATGCTGATAGTTACTATGAAATAAGATTGAGCCGTTCTCATCTCTAATTGGAACTTGTACTGTTCCAGAAACACAGTCTATGTTGAGAGATGCAATCAAAAGACGAATCAGACGCTCGAAAAGATCCCCATTCACTTTACGAGCTTGGTTAGACTTTCCAGAAGGTAATGCGTCGAGAGCAGCGCCAATAGCTTGCTGAACTGTATAGATGGTAGAAATGACAACCTGCCTCAATGAGTCATCAGGTAACTGCCTCTCTCGCAACTGCTCAAGAGCTTGTAAAAACTGATTAGAAGCAATATCAAATGTTTCTGAATCATACATTAAGTTAGTATTTATCGGGCGAGTAATGTTGTAATAACCATCATTTTGATATTGATAAAACTGGTAATGATTTTCATTTTGTGAAACAATTTTGGCTTGCAAGCCCCTCGTTATAAATTGTAGATAATTCCTACAAAAGGTAATGTAGTCTTGAATAGTCTGAAAACGTTGTTTGTCTACTGCGTGATTTACCAAATCCTGTAGACTCATCGGATAGACTCTCTTCGTTCTGCATTTTTACGATCAAAGGCTATCCATTCTTCCTTTGTCATACGACGGACATTTTCTAATCGTCTAGTTGCCCAACAGTTGTACTCAATATTTAGATCACAGCCCATCCAGCGACGGTTAAGTTGCTCTGCAACCACAAGAGTTGTTCCTGAACCTGAAAATGGGTCAATGACCAAATCTCCTTCTTTGGATGATGCAAGAACAAATTTTCTCAATAATTCTTCTGGCTTTTGAGTTGGATGGGGTGTTGTCTCACCCATCCCGTTACAAGTAGTAGGAATCTCTATTACATCCTTGGGCTTCGCACCTTTTGGATTAGGTGTCCAGTTATTGTGTTTCTTGATTGCTCCCTTTCCGTAGGCGCTTGTCTCTGCTTGCGGGTGAGATGGATATTTCAATGTATGTGCCCCATAAGGAATTCGCACATCGTCAATACTTAGCTTAACGGCATCAGATTTACGAAAATGAATGATGCTTTCATGAGAACGTCCCCAATCACTACCTAAGTTAGCCTTGTTTTTATAGTGCCAAATTAACCAACGACAATTTTTAAAATATTTTGATGCTGGATGTTTTAAATCAGCCAATATTTCGGAAAAACCACAAATATAAAAAGAGCCAGTTGACTTTAGGATACGTGAAGCTTGACTAATCCATTGAATTGACCACTCAATATATTTCTCTTGGTTCTCAAAGTTGTCCCAGTCTGCTTTCTTAATGTTATAAGGTGGGTCAGCAAAAACTAAATCAACGCTTTCACTATCAAGCGATGCAAGCCAATCAATTGAATTACCTTGATAAAGCTGTCCATGAGGATGTGTGTATTGCAGTTGAAATCCTTGCGTTAAAGGTTGCAACTCTTCTTCACCAATTTGTTGCTCTGCAACTTTAACATCTAGAGAGATTTGTGCCATGTTTAATGCACTATTATTGTTCATCCTTCACAACTTATACAAACGGGCGGTGTTAAATTATATGACAAAGATACATCTGATCGCTTAATCTTTCATAGCAAGCCGAAGCCTAATTAGATAGGCAGATGTAACTAAAAATCAAAAAGCCCGCATCTGCGGGCTTTTTAAATCAATTAAGTTATTGCTTTACTTACCGTTTCGCCAACTTCTTCGACATCTTCCGCAGACGAATCGATTGGGGTGTAACTTCCACCAATTCATCGGGGCCGATGTATTCCAAAGCACGCTCTAGACTCATGTCTATCGGTGCTTGTAGTTGCACCAATTCATCGCCACCAGCAGCCCGGTGGTTGGTTAACTGCTTGGTCTTACAGATATTCAATTCCAAATCTTGGGAACGATTGTGTTCTCCCACGATCATGCCTCTGTAAACCTTTGTGCCAGGAGTAATAAAGAATGCTCCTCTATCTTCGGCATTTCTCATGGCGTAGAAGGTAGAAACACCCTCTTCAAAGGAGATTAAAACGCCTTTGTTACGAGCTTCAATGTCGCCACTGATTTGACGGTAGTCTAAGAAGCTATGGTTCATGATGCCTTCGCCACGAGTCATCCGCATGAATTCACCCCGGAAACCAATCAATCCACGGGCGGGAATGACAAACTCTAACTGGGTGCGATCGCCACTACCTGGTTGCATATCTTGCATTTCGCCTTTGCGTTGTCCCAGGCGTTCGATACAGCTACCCACAGCATCAGCAGGAATGTCTAACACCAAAAGTTCAAAAGGTTCGCAAGGTTGACCGTTGATTTCACGGTAAATTACCTGTGGCTGAGATACTTGAAACTCGAAACCTTCGCGGCGCATGGTTTCAATTAAGATACCCAGGTGAAGTTCACCACGACCGGAAACGAGGAATTTATCGGGAGAATCGGTTTCTTCGACACGCAAAGCCACGTTGGTTTCAAGTTCGCGGAATAGGCGATCGCGTATTTGTCTTGATGTCACCAACTTGCCTTCTTGACCAGCAAAGGGCGAATCATTCACCCAGAAGGCCATTTGCAAGGTTGGTTCATCCACTTTAATTAGTGGTAAAGCTTGCGGTTCATTGGGGTCAGTAATCGTTTCCCCAATATAAGCATCAGCGAAACCAGCCACCGCCACAATATAACCTGCGCTTGCTTCTTCCATCTCTACGCGCTTCAGTCCATCAAAGCCCATCAATTTGGTAATTTTACCCTTGACAATGGTGCCATCTTCTGTAACTAAAGCTGCTTGTTGCCCTGCGCGGATAGTACCGTTGTGAATTCTGCCAATTACAATCCGTCCCAGATATTCAGAATAATCTAGGGTTGTAACTTGCAATTGCAGAGGTTTCTTGCTGTCGCCTACTGGTGGTGGAACGTGTTGCAGAATCGCGTTAAACAGGGGTTGCATATCTACCGATTCTGCTTCTAAGCTTTCCTTAGCAAAACCCGCCATACCGGAGGCAAACAGATAGGTAAAATCACACTGGTCTTCATCTGCCCCTAATTCCAAGAACAGATCCAAAACTTTATCAACAGCAACGTGGGGGTCAGTTTGACCACGGTCGATTTTGTTGATGACAACGATGGGGCGCAGCCCTTTTTCTAAAGCTTTTTTGAGAACAAAGCGTGTTTGGGGCATCGGGCCTTCGTTGGCATCGACAATCAGAAGACATCCGTCAACCATGCCGAGTACGCGTTCAACTTCGCCACCAAAGTCAGCGTGTCCAGGAGTATCAACAATATTAATTAGTGTTTCTTTGTAGCGAACCGCCGTATTTTTGGACAAGATAGTAATACCCCGTTCCCGTTCTAGGGCGTTGGAGTCCATAACGCAATCCGGAACGTCTTCGCCTTCGCGGAAAATGCCGGATTGTTTGAGGAGTGCGTCAACCAGGGTGGTTTTGCCGTGGTCAACGTGGGCGATAATGGCGACGTTGCGAATTGGGAGCGTCATAGAAGCTTTTGGTGAACTCTAGAGGGGGTTTTTAGATTTACATTTGAATGCTAGGCTGTTTTAACAGAATTGGGGATGATCAGCAAATTCTGTAAAGAACCTTTAACAATTCTAGCGTAATCGTCACAATTGCGGTGAGTTTTGTAAATGCTGTTGAGATGAAAAGTTAGGAAGGCTAATTTGTGTGCTTATAGGTTAAATTATTTACCCATCTTGTTTAGAGACCTTAACCGAGGTAGTTGAAGGGTGGGTAAATGTCTGGTTAAAATTTCTCAGATATTTTTTGTACCGTAAATTAGTCTGACTTCTGGAACAATTGACACTAGACTTTTTGACTAGTGTTGGTTGCTCAAATTTGAAGCGTTTAAATATATTTATAGGGGGATGATTTCAGGCGTTAAACGCAAAATGCTACCAGAAATATTGCAGGTAGTAGGATTAAGTAATGAACATAAGAAATTTTTAAATTGGTATCACCCAACGCCATCTAATAGCAATCATTAACTTTTTTCCCTTTCTCATCCTAATTATTTGTGAACATGCACCAAACTATATGAGAAACGAACCGCAAAGGGCGCAAAGGACACAAAGAAAGAGAAAGAGAAGAAAGGAGAGAAAGTTTGGTGCAGCTTTATAGAGAAATGATATGGGAGCATCCAGTTTTGGAAGATTTACCATTTCTGAGAAAATATAGAAGGAAAGAACACTGTGCGATCGCTGACTATGAACCAAGAGAAACAAGAACGGC
>NZ_JAYGHE010000042.1:0-28208 GCF_034931145.1 Nostoc sp. UHCC 0252
TAATTACACAACTTGTTTAGAGAAAATTCAAACTATTGATAGCGGAAATAGCCCCCAATCCTGGCAAGATTTTCTTAATAAAGACTGTAAAAAATGGCAACAACAAATACAAACAGATATTAACTATCTGACTCCAGGTCAAGAATTATTTGGACAATTCGTTGATATTATCCGAGGTATAGTAGAAACAGAACAAACTGAGCGCGATCGCTCGTTAGAAAACACAATCCAGATATTAGGTATCGGCTTTGGCGGTGGTGCGATCGCCTCTGGTGTATTCACAACACATATTGATAAAATTAATCTGCCGTTAGTACAAAAACATCCCCTTTACGCATCGTTAACTTTAAGCATCATTGCTACCGTGGTATTTATCGCTTTAGGTTGGCTAATTACCAAACGTAAATAAAGTAAATTGTTTGGAGAAACTATGCAAATAAAAGACATGACCACAGAACAGTTATAAAACTTGAACTGTAATCCCTCGATAAATTGGGGGACTTTAAGAGCTTTTTACCTGCTTTTTTAAGAGGGGTTGGGGGAATCAAAAGCCTGTGGCGCACTCTAGAAGACTGGTGTGTACACCGTAATCTTGATAAGGGGAGGGTTAGGATGGGATAAAACTTTGGTTAATCAGCTATTTCAGACTTGTGTATATACTGTAGCTCCGACTCAAAGAGAGACGGTTTTCCCTGCATAGTAAAACCAGGGAGAGGTTTTTAGGCGATTAGGAGACTAACCAGGAATTTTGCGGAGATTGAGTGAGAGTTAATCAACATAAAGTAGTATACTTTTTTGGGTTTGTCTAAAACTATCGACAAATTTCGTCTAAAAACCAATAATTTTGGGGTTGCTCTAAATGTTAAGTCCTGTAGTTACAGTCAGTATCTTTCAAAAACAACCCGACCCTAAAGGATTTTCAGCAGGTCAAGTCATCTTTGAAGAAGGACAGCCTGGTAATGAAATGTACGGCATTATCGAAGGAAAAGTGGATATAGTAGTCAATGGCAAGGTTGTAGAAACCATTGAAACGGGCGAAGTTTTTGGTGTCGGGGTACTCGTAGGAGTCGAAAATAGAACTTATACAGCTGTTGCCAAGGTGGATACCAAACTGGGTTTCCTTGATGAGAAAAAGTTTCTCTTTGCCGTTCAGGAAACACCAGTGTTTGCCTTAAAGGTGATGAAAAGTCACTCAGAACGTCTGAGTCGCTTGTATCGTCTGCTCTAAAGCACCTTAGCCAGCAGAAGTTCCAAAAATAATCAAAATCTTTCACTAATCTTACCTTCTCTCCTGAAGGCCACACATAATATATATGCTCTCTCTTGGGGAGTCAAAAGTCAGTATTCAGATAACTTTAGATTCTGGCTTCTGACTCCTGATTTATAGGTGCAGAATTTACCGGAGGTAGTAATGGCGCGTAAACGGTTGATTATTGAAATGGGAATGGGAATAGATCAGCACGGACAAGAGCCGACAGTGGCAGCATCTAGGGCAGTACGGAATGCGATCGCTCACAATGCTTTACCCGGTGTTTGGGAAGTCGCAGGTTTGAGTCACCCCAATGAAATGATTATAGAGGTTCAGGTAGCAGTTCCATACCCAGAGCAAGTTAGAGAAGCAGAAGTACTAGCTGTACTACCATTTGGTCGGAAAAGCCTCACCGTAGAATCTGGGGGGATGGTAGTTCAAGGGCGAGCAATTCCCGAACTCAATGATAAAAATGATGAAATGTTGATTGCGATCGCATCTGTTACAGTTTTAATCGAAGATGAGTAGCTGAGGTAATTCCTCTATAAACAAATCACTAAATTAAAAGTTATATAGCAATCCTAAATCATTCGTGAAAAGTTAGATCCCCGACTTCTTAAAGAAGTTGGGGATCTGGGCACTGAGAATTTTAACAGATCGTTGAAAATTAAGTGGCATATAGCAATTTTTCAGTAGGACTCATTTGTGCAAGCGCAATTTTTAATCGTTAAGTATATTTGCCGATTACTTTCTCAAAAAGCCTCATTGCTTTATAAAAATACCTATTTAATTTATCAAAATACTTAAATTGCTTTCTCAAAAGCAGCTTTGACTTACTTAAAAGCTGTGTTTGCTTTCTAATTTTGGTGTTTTCCGCAAGCAAAAGGAACTTTGACTTACTCAAAAGCTGCATTTGCTTTCTCATTTTGGTGTTTTCCGCAAGCAAAAAGAACTTTGACTTACTCAAACCCCGCTTTGCTTTCTCAAAAGCTGCATTTACTTTCTCATTTCAGTGTTTTCCGCAAGTAAAAGCAGCTTCGACTTACTCAAACCCCAGTTTGCTTTGTTATTGTTAATTTTTGAAGTTTCACCCTAAAAATGTTTTATCTCTAGGACTAAAGATTTGCTAATCCAAAGGTATAAGATTATATAAACCTGGAGAAAAATATGTCATTAGAAACAGAGACACTACAGGCGACACCACCAACTTCTACCTTTGAAACACTTGAGGAGAAGCAAGAATTTAACTGGAGGCAGTGCTGGTATCCCATCACCTTTGTGCAAGACTTGCCTGCAAACCGCCCTCATAGCTTTTCTTTGTACGATGAACCCTTCGTTTTGTTCAAAGACCAAAATGAACAACTTATCTGTTTAACAGATCGTTGTCCCCACCGTGCAGCTAGGCTTTCTGATGGACAAATTATTGACGGTAAAATAGAATGCTCATACCACGGTTGGCAGTTTGGCAATAATGGTCAATGTTTGCACATTCCTCAACTACCAACCGATGCCAAAATTCCGGTAAATGCTTGTGTATCATCATTTAAAGTCTTGGAACGTAAAGGTATCATTTGGATGTGGGCAGGGGAACCCAAAACGGCTATTGATGAGCTAATTCCATCTTTATCAGATTGGGACAAGCCGGAATGCTTCAACTTAGATTATGTACGTGACTTGCCTTACGACCAAAGCTATTTTATTGAAAACATTATTGATCCGGCTCACGTTCCAATCAGCCATGATGGGATCATGGGAAGTCGAAAAGATGCCCAAGCGCTGGAACTAGAAGTCATTGAGAGCAATATTCAGGGAATTAAGGGAAGGTGGCGGCGAACACGCACACCCAATGCGCCTTGGATTTCATTAGATTTCATTGCTCCTAATTTGATTCTCTACAAATTTAGTAACGGACAGCAAGCTAAGTTTGGAGGCACAGCCTTATATTCAATTCCACTAGGTAAGAATAGATGTCGGATTTTCATCAGAAATTATAGTAACTCGTTTCCTAAAAAAATCAAGCTGATGCCTCCCTGGTTAGATCACATCTTGATCCGAAACAAAATCTTAGAAGGTGATTTGCAATTAGTCGTTGAACAAAAGGCACAAATTGAGCGTTTGGGACAAAATCTCAAAGAAGTGTATTTACCGCTCAAAACATCTGATACTTTGGTGGTTGAGTATCGCAAGTGGCTAGATAAATTTGGGTCATCTTTGCCGTTTTATCAAGGTTATTCCACCTCGAAAAATGTCGGTAGTAGCGAGTCTGATCAAAAGTTGATCGCGTTAGACCGATTCTCGCAACATACACTTATTTGTAGTTCATGCAATCGAGCTTATAGAGTTACAAATACAGTCAAACAAAGTTGTATAGGGGTAGCGATCGCTCTAGCTGCTGTAGCCATAGTTGCAGATGATAGAATCAGAATAGCTACAATATCGCTTTCTGTAGCAGCAGTTGCAATGTCTGCTATGGCACAAAAGCTCAAAACTCACTTTGAACGTTCCTACACTCGTCACTAAAATGGGAATTGGGGACTGGAATCAGAATTATTTTCAACACTTAATCCCCTAATCTACAATTTTAGTCACGATGAAGTTAGCGGCTCTGCGCTAAAGTAAAAATATTGGGATCAAAATCTCTGGCAGTAAGTTCAAACACCACTAATCTTTACCACTGCGGCGATAATGTCTCAAGAACATAACGAATCACTCCAAATTCAGGAGATCACCAAACTAAAACCGAAACACTTTGCTGATTTAGTCAGATCAGCACAATTGATTTTCGACCCTACAGCCGGAGTTTCGGGCAGACATATTACAGTTGACTGGGAACAATTCGGAATTCCCCATGATGTGGCGGACAATCTCAAAGCACTTGGTCAGCAGTACCAATATGCATCTCCTCACATTCCTGTTGAAGTCATTTGGAGTCAATTAACTCCCGAAACTCGTATTTGGTTCGTTCAAAACAAAGACCGGTTGTGGCAGCTTGAGGAAGCTTTCCCAGCCCTTGACGAAGATTAAACGGCTGAAGCATTAAAAGGAATATAAATTATTTTTAGGGGCACAGCGATCGCTGTACCCCTATGTTCTCTTTATAGTGGTTCTTGTGTAAGTTGATTTATCGAACAGAATTCAGGAGTCAGGAGTCAGAATTCAGCAATGAATTCTTTGCGAGTGGCGGATGAATAACCGGCGTTTTTGCACCCCCACCAAATCATAAATTTGGTGGTCTTTAATCCTGCGCCGGTCTGAATCCCCGACTGATTGATTCTGACCGGAGCTTTCGGAGTCTCCGGCTCCGCTCCTGAATTCTGACTTCTGAATTCTGAATTCTTCTTCAAGCGATGGTGCTGTTTCTCCCACCGTAGGCGATCGCGTTAGGTTAATTACATGAGTTAAATTAATAAAAAAGCTTCTATTGATGAATCAAAGCGTAAGTGTTGCTCCTACCTTGGAAGAACACACTCATGAAACTCCCGTTGTCACTAATAAACAACAGCTATTTACAAAGCAAGTAATTGTCCTTGTCTTGGAAATGCTTCTAGCATTACCTCTGGGTTTACTCCTCGCAAAGCTTCAAATTGGCAGGATTGCCTGGATATTTGGCGGGATTGCTGCTGGTACGGTAGTTCTTCAAGGGTGTCGAATTTTTTATCAATATTCCCCCCAACCTAACCGCACTGCTAGAAAAGTAGGAATGGCACTTGTCGGTTTAACTGTCGGCGCTTCCAATACCCACGGTAATCTAACTAGTGTTGTTTCTGGTATTCCCATATTTATTTTTCTGACATTGTTTCTGCTGCTGAGTGGAACCTGTATTGGTTATATTTACGCCCGCCTCAGCAAAACCAACCTATTGACAGCAATGCTGGCTACGGTTCCTGGTGGTGTAGGAATTATGGCTGCGATCGCTGCCGATTACAATAAAAATGTCAGCTTAGTTGCCCTAGTTCAGGCGATTCGCGTCACCTCAGTAGTTGTTTTAATCCCCTTTATCGCTAGGACATCAACTGGTAATTACTATCCCCAAACACTCCCAATCAACGCCGCTTGGCTCAATTTCGATCCATCTCAATTAGAATTACTCTTGTTAGTACTCCTAATCACTGGATTAGTAGTTTATCCAGCTATATTATTTAAAATTCCCGCAGCCGATTTCTTTGGTGCATTGTTGATTGGTATCGGGTTTAATCCTTTGCTACATTGGCTACCTTTTGTAGGCGATCTTAGCTTTAGTCCGCCGCCAATAATAAACTTATTGGGTCAAATGCTCCTGGGGATTACCATTGGTGAATATTGGGGAGACAAACCCAACTTTCAGAAGCGGACTGTGGGCTATGCCTTAGTGTCTGTGGGAATGACCCTAATAGCGGGAGCGATCGCTGCTATACTTGCGATGCAATTAACCTCTTGGGACTGGTTAACTTGTCTGCTAGTCACAGCACCAGGAGGATCGGCAGAAATGATCTTGGTTTCTCTAACATTGAATCATAATGTTGAAATTGTCACAACTGGTCATTTGGTGCGGCTGATTGCAATTAATAGTTCCCTACCACTTTGGGTATTTTTGTTTCGCCGTCTCGATGACCAACTTTCTGAACCACTTTAATTCTCTTAAAAATAAAGGTTATACCAGAGCGATCGCGTGGAATTTGATCTATATTGTGTACCAAGGTTTTGAGCGTTCCACCCATCACATAAAACTAAACAGATTTTCTTTCAAAACAACTTTAGCAAATACGATACACTGAGTGAATTACTCAGCTTTTAATCATGAAAATACAACGCACGATTTACTGGAACAAGCTGACAGAGATTCAAGAACTAAAAGAATTTTTTGAAGAAGATTTCCAAGGATTTAAAAAGCTCATAGAAGATCGCATTGAAGAGGTTGAAAAATTTTCTGATGACGCTCTAGAGAAATTTAGCAAACTGCGGGCGTTAGAAGTAACTAATGGTTGCACTCAATGGGGATTTCGTCGCGGCGATAAAGAATGTTTGTCTTTAGAACAGACCCGTGAATGTATGAATCTAGTCATGGGTTTTATGAAACGGACAGAATTATATTTCCCTAGTGAGGGTCAAATTGAATTTGACGACGAACAAAAAGCATTTGTTCAAGCAGTGCGATCGCTTTACAAAGATGCATTTAAAAACAATGTTAAGGAGTCAGAGCGTGAATTCTATGCTGCATCAACAGCCCAGTTTATTGTCATTGGGCATGAACGTATGGAACGAGCTATGGCATTAGTCAAGCAAGATTATGAAACTCTCTTTTCGCCCTACTACATTGAACGAGGACAAAAATATATTGTTCCCTATTTAAGAGCGTTTGAATAGATATATCCGAAATATATACCTGCCGATTTTACCAAAGCCTTGGTGGTCAGCAGGTGAAGCAAAAGCAAATCGAGATTGCCACTGTGCAGCTAATTGAGGTTGCATACGGTTGGACGGACACGCGAAAAGGGATAATTTAAAATTTGGCAACCATATATAGTGTTATTTTCTATTTTGCGATCGCTTGTAGGGGTTGCATATTTGCGGTATGATTCTACTATTTTTGTGGGATGGGCATCTTGCCCGTCCCTTGTATTTCTGGGCAGGCAGGATGCCCACCCCACAAGAATCATTCCTTAGTTCAGCAACGCCCTTATTTATTGAAATTTCGCCTCTTCACCTAAACAATCAAATAGATGTAAACCTAACCGTTGGGAGAGTTCTTCACACACCTTCACCCCGCGCACGCTATTACCACGCACATCTAGCAGGGGTGAAAAAACTCCAATGCCCATTTTATTGGGTACAACGGCGATAATCCCACCACAAACTCCGCTTTTTGCCGGAATACCAATTTTGTAAGCCCATTCACCTGCAAAGTTGTACATTCCGCAGGTGTACATAACACTCAAAATATCTTTGATGTAACGCTTATCTACCGCCTGTTCTTTGGTGATGGGATTCATACCTTTGTTAGCCAGAGTAGCCGCCATCACTGCTAAGTCTTCGCAATTCACTATCACAGCACACTGCTGGAAATAAAGATCCAGCGCCTCTTCAATATTCCGGTCAATCATGCCAAAGTTGAGCATCAGATGCGCCATTGCACGGTTGCGATGTCCGGTACTGCGTTCTGAGGTAAAAACTGAAATGTCAACGAATACGTCGCGGCCAATATATCGCTTGAACATATCCAGCATTCGGTTCAGGCGTTCGGTAGGGCCGGAACCTTTAATTAAGCTAGTGGTGGCGATCGCACCAGCGTTTACCATTGGGTTATAAGGTCGCTTCGATTGCTCATCTAAAACAATTGCGTTGAATGCATCCCCAGTGGGTTCCACGCCAACTCTAGTTAAAATGTAATCCCGCCCATGATCTTCTAAGGCAAGTCCATAAGCAAAGACTTTGGAAATCGACTGAATGGTAAAGAGTTGGTCGTAGTCGCCAACTTTGTAAATCTGACCATCTACTGTGACAATGCAAATACTGAACAAATCCGGGTTTGCCTTCGCCAGTTCTGGAATATATTTAGCTACTGCACCCTCTTGCAGTAACTTGTACTGAGAATGCAATTCCTTAAGAACAGCTAATAATGGCGACGAATCTATTTCTAAATCTCTTTGATTTACTTGGCTTGTCATCAGGTTGGTAGCATTCCCCAAAATACTCACTATATATAGTAGGGTGCAGTTGTACCTCCCTAATTAGCAAAATTTTGGAAAAGACACCTTGCTCTAAAAAAGCATCTTTGAGTAAATACTTAGGTCTAAATTTAGGCATTGTTATTTTTAATACAAATTATGGTTCGTTTGCAAGCGATCGCGAAAATTTTCTAATTTTTTCATCATTGATCGCAAAAAATATTAAGTTGAGTATCTTTCTTTTTTTTATACTCAGTAATACGGGGCTTGTAAGTTCTATTTATTACTTATCTACGTTTAGTTATGGGGAATAAAAGTCATCATTAATCTAAGTAGAAAAAAAAGATTAAACTTCAACTAATTTGCATAATTATTTAAGATGTAACTCTTATCACAGCTTCTTCACAGAGAAATCTAAATATTTTATTAAATAAGTTGTTTTGAGTATTTATGCCGATGCCATTTCATGAAAGTTATATTATCTTCTTATAGGAAATAGTAAAAATACATGTTATCTAGAATACACAAGTAGTAATGAGCCTTTAGAAAAGAAATCAATAGGTATCATTGCTTTAGCGTGCAATCAACATAAAATTTTTTTAAGAAATTTTTGACTTGCAGAAAAAAACGTTACATAGCCCAAGTCCTCGTTTGAGAAAGGTTTCACGCTTAAAATTGGAACTTTAATTTAATTAAGCTGTCGATAATTACGCTAAAACCCTGATCCCCAAGCCAAAAGGTTCGTGTTAGTCTGTTGCAGTTATAAAAAACAAAGTGAAAACGGAACGAGTTCGAGTTTGTTGAGAAGGGAAATTCACTTTTAGGAGTGAAAAATCCCGCAGTTTATAAAACTTAAAGTTCTACAGTCGCTTTCAAAAACGGACGCATGAATCAAAGACATTTGTGGATTATTGTTGCCCTGTCTATGGCTGCTTTGGGCATACCTTCAGTCGGTTGTACTCAAACTACCAAGGGAAATGCGCTAGCATCCCAAAAATCACCTGCCCCTGATGTGGTTAAGGTGGGAGAGTACCAATCTAGAGCAGGGAAACAAACCTTGGATGCTGTGATTACAGAAATTCATCCTCACGAGATTAGAGGACGTAAGGCGGCAACCCTTTTTATCAGAAATATACCTGTTCTCACCTTTTTGAGTTCTGTATCAAATACAAATCTTGAATCTAAGAAAGTTGGTGAAATTGGAAATACTAGGGGCGTACAATCATACGCCCTTCTTGCTAGCAATTCATCAAATGCATTGAATACTGGGAACGTAACAGATGCGAGTAACCAGATTAACTCTTCTGACAATGATCCGGTTCAGGTAGCTGGTGTAATAGCAGCTAAGATCAACCAGTTGAATCGGGAAAATGTCGATGGGAGTAAGATTACCGTCAGCTGGAAAGCAGGGGAAAAATCTAATGCCAATCAAGCGCAAAACAAAAGCGTCCCTGCTCAACAAGATGGCGATCGCTATGTAATCAAAATTGATGGCGAAGAATTAGTCGAAATCAACGAAGGTACGCGACTAGCAGATAGTACCAACAATTTGGCGCAAGATGCATTGCAAGCAACCAATCGCCTGCGGAGACTACTAGGCAATGCATCTCCTATAAAAGAAATTGCTGATTTACCTGTGCGTTCGCCAATAGCAATGCCAAAGCAGCCTCAACAGGTTGCCGTTGGAGCAGTGCGATCCACCTTGAGAGGTATAGCTTCTTTTTACGGCTATGACTTTGCTGGTAATCGCACTGCTAGCGGTCAGAGATTCAATCCAGAAGCAATGACTGCCGCCCATCGCAGCTTACCCTTTGGTACAAAAGTCCGTGTAACCAACACCCGCAATGGTCGTTCTGTAGTGTTGCGGATTAATGACCGAGGCCCATTCATTCGGGGCCGAATCATTGACGTGTCAACTGGCGCAGCTCGAGTTTTGGGAATGATGGGCAGTGGCGTAGCACCAGTACGTGTTGAAGTTTTAGGGAGATAATTATTAGGGAGTAGGGAGAAGAAGCAGGGGAGCAGGGAGCAGGGAGCAGGGGGAGAAATAATTAATTCCCAATTCCCAATTCCCAATTCCCAATTCCCAATTCCCAGTTCCGTATCACTTAATTCCCCTAGTTCAATCAACTCTTCCCCTATTTCAGATATAAACTAACGGGGGAGGGATCGATAAGAACTAGGGGTATTTTTGTGCGCCTGCTGACAACAGTCGCAGCTTTACGCTGCTATTTAACTAAACGCTGCTCAGAAAACGCGGTTACTGAGGATTTAAGACTAGATGAGATGACTGGCTGGTATCGAACGGCAGTAGGTCTAGTGCCAACGATGGGGAATTTGCATCAAGGTCATTTAAGCTTAATCCAACGGGCGCGGCAAGAAAATTCTACGGTGATTGTGAGTATTTTTATCAATCCTTTACAATTTGCCCCCAGCGAGGATTATCAACGCTACCCCCGCACTTTAGAGCAAGACCAACAACTTTGCGAACAAGCTGGGGTAGATGCGATTTTTGCACCGAGTCCTGAAGAGATGGCAGTTCCCCAGAAGAGTATACAAGAATCAAAGGTTACACAAGTTATACCACCATCTGCTATGATGACAGGTTTGTGTGGTCGTTCTCGGCTGGGCCATTTTCAAGGTGTCGCTACGATTGTTACCAAGCTTTTCAACTTGGTACAGCCTGACCGTGCCTACTTTGGTCAAAAGGATGGTCAGCAACTGGCAATTATTAGACGCTTAGTAGCTGACTTAAATTTGCCAGTAGAAATTGTTGGTTGTCCAACAGTGCGGGAAGGATCGGGTCTTGCCTTCAGTTCTCGTAATCAATATTTGACTGCAACGGCAAAAGAGCAAGCGGCTGTATTATATCGCGGACTGCAACGGGCTGAAGCTGCATTCATTGCAGGCGATCGCAATAGCAACAAGTTGATAGCAGTGGTACAGCAAGAAGTGGCAATGGTCAGCACAATTTTAGTGGAATATATTGAATTAGTTGAACCGACTACGTTGATGTCTTTAGAAAAAGTTGAGGAGGAAGGAATGTTGGCGATCGCAGCCCGTCTGGGTTCTACACGTTTGATTGACAATACCATATTGCGCGATCGTCAACCCATAATCGCCATTGATGGCCCAGCCGGTGCTGGAAAATCCACAGTGGCGCGACAAGTGGCAGCAAATTTGGGTTTAGTCTATTTAGATACAGGAGCAATGTACCGTGCTGTCACTTGGTTAGTATTGCAAAAGGGGATTGCGATTGATGATGAGTGTGCGATCGCTGAATTAACTAACCTGTGTAAAATTGAACTTACTCCTGCCCAGGATTTACAATCATCCGTGCGGGTTTGGATTAATGGTACTGATGTTACTCAGGTAATTCGCAGCATTGAGGTAACATCTCTTGTATCTGCGATCGCAGCCCAAAGCGCTGTCCGTCAAGCACTGGTTAAACAACAGCAAAGCTGGGGTAAAAAAGGTGGTTTAGTAGCTGAAGGACGAGACATCGGTACTCACGTCTTCCCCGATGCTGAAGTGAAAATCTTTTTAACCGCTTCTGTGAGTGAACGCGCGCGTCGCCGCCAGGAAGACTTTAACAAACAAGGTCAACCCAAAATCAACTTAGAGCAGCTAGAACGGGATATTGCCGAACGTGACTGGAAAGACAGTACCCGCAAAGTTTCACCTTTGCAAAAAGCAGCAGATGCGATCGAAGTTCAAACCGACGGTTTAGATGTGTCTGAAGTCACGGCACAAATTGTTAACTATTACCAGCAGCGTTTATCTCAGTGATAGCTATCGCTATTCACTGTTAGCTTTTTAGTTTCAAAGGGTGGTGGGTGAGTGATGAGTCACTTACCATCCTTAAAATAAATAGATTATTTAACTATTGATTCGAAATTAAGCTTCGTTTAAGAATTAAAACATTACTACTTTTTTAAGTATTAAATCATCTTGCTTTCGACTGATTTTTGTTATTGCCATTAATCCTACTAAAGATAGAAGTATAAAGGCTTGAATTCTTAAATGCTAATTATTATATTGGCCTTTCGCTACGAGATATTAGCCATTTTTATTTATAATCGTGGATTTCTAGCGATTTGACTTATTACCCAATTACTTTGTTTTCGTCTTCACTTTGGTAGTAGAATGACGATGTTAAGTTTTATGTTTCATCATTAAAGACATAAAACCTGAAAAATAAAAGCTGTTAATTTCCCAAGCTTCTGTAATAGCTTAAAACTGGAAACCGGTAAAGAGAGGATTTGACACAATGGCATTTGTACAGCCCCCACTACCCTTCGAAATTAATGCTTTAGAGCCAAATGGCATGAAAGCTGAAACTTTCGAGTATCACTACGGTAAGCATCACAAAGCTTATGTAGACAACCTCAACAAGCTCACTGAAGGTACAGAACTTGCTGATAAGTCTCTAGAACAGGTGATCAAAACTTCCTTCCAAGACTCCTCTAAGGCGGGAATCTTCAACAACGCTGCTCAAGTTTGGAACCACACCTTTTTCTGGAATTCCTTGAAACCGAATGGTGGTGGCGCACCCACCGGCGATCTCGCAGCCAAGATTGATAAAGATTTTGGTAGCTTGGACAAATTCAAAGAAGAATTTTCTAACGCGGCTGCAACTCAATTTGGCAGTGGGTGGTCTTGGCTGATTGATGATGGTGGTACGCTAAAGGTGATCAAAACACCCAATGCAGAAAACCCTTTAGCTCATGGTAAAAAAGCACTCCTAACCTTGGATGTTTGGGAACACGCTTACTACATCGACTATAGAAACGCTCGTCCAGCGTTCATCAAGAATTTCCTAGATAACTTGGTTAACTGGGACTTTGCTGCTGAAAACTTGGCCAAAGCTTAATTAGTTGCTGGCTCGAACTGAGTGCGATGTCTCTTAGTAAGCTGCTCCATAAGTTAATTTACAAAAGTTGAAGCAGAAACTCACATCTTGCACCTAGCCCTAGCGATTAGAAATCGCGGCTATACAAACGAAGTCCGCCTGCGCGGACTAACACAAAACCAAGGCTTTTTAACCTGCGGAGGCAGGTTTTGTCTCGTGTAGCCGCGACTTCTAGTCGCCTGGTGCAAGATATAAGGAAAGCCCACCAGAAAAAGGGAGAAATTCTTTTTAATTTCTCCCTTTCCTGTTTTTCAGTAGTGGGATGGCAATACCCTTGGGTTAAAGAACGAAACCCAACAAATCTTTGATAGTGTTGGGTTTCGCTGCCGCTCAACCCAAGCATATTGAGTGGGACGGGCATCGTCTGAATAAAAGTAATGGCACTAAACTTTTCAAGCTGACTCTTAAAATCTCTGTTTTCTCCTCTGCGTTCTCTGTCGCTCTGCGGTTTAAAAATATTTTATTGAACCACTCCAGACGAAGAATCTTATCCACTTTCAAAGGGCTAATCCTAAAAATATAAAACATTATGGATAGCAAAGAACTAGCACAATACATCGAAGCAACAAATAGCATCACTAAACCTTGGGTATTGGTACAACTGCGCCTCAAGAAATTGCAAGAGCGTCGAGCCACCCTTACAAACGATGTCTACACCAAAGAATTAGAAGACATTTACCAAGATTTGATGAATTTGGGTGAATGGTGGCGCGGTATTGAAGATGAGGTATTTTAAAGTGAGGAGTTATGAGTTTTCCTAACTTTTAACTCTTGCCAAATGTGATTAATCGCGTCTCTACTCCTAACTTAAAACGCAACCTGATGGCTCAAGCTCTCGATCAAGTCGATTATGATACTCTCGATGCCGCAAAACGACGCTTCATCGAAGCTGCAAAACGCACACTTACCTTCGCAAGTGCCTATGGAACCGTCCCCGCATCTGGTCTTGGAGCAAGTGCTAACGCTTTCAGCTTCAACCTCGCTCCATTTATTCAAGCGGGCGCTCCAGAACTTTCTCTAACACTTGTCCCTGAAGGACTAGGAACGGCAGACGATACCCGCCCTGATGACCTTTCTGAAGAAGAACTTCGGCGATTTTGGTGGAATATCGGTATCAAGATGATCTCGTGTTTGACAAACGACGCGGCAACATCAGGGATGCAGACTCTACTTCTTGGTCTTTATCTGCCATCAAGTACTCCTGAAACAATCTTTACCCCCGCTTTCCTTGATGGGTTTCTGGATGGAGTCGTTGAGGGGTGCAAACGAGTAGGGTGTGTCTATCTCTCAGGGGAAACTCCTCAATTAAAAACTAAGATGATTCCAGGCCGGCTCGACATTGCAGGCTCAGTTTTTGGCGTGATGCCGCCTGGTGTTGCTCCCATTGATAGCTCGCGTCTGGATGCTGGAAATAGCATTGTTCTTGTTGAGAGTTCCGGCCCCCATGAGAACGGCTTTACCCCACTGCGAAAGCTTGCTGAGTCTCTTCCTGATGGCTATAGAACAAAACTTCCGAGCGGGCAAGAGTTTTGGGAAGCGATGAATGCTGCATCCTATCTCTACACACCCCTTGTACAGGCGGTGCTTGGCGAAGGAATTCGCCCCACCGCGATGGAGAATATCACCGGTCATGGTTGGCAAAAGTTGATGCGGTCGGTGAAGCCGCTTCGGTATGTTGTCGAAACGATGCTCCCAGTGCCGGAAATATTTACTTTTGTTGAGGGTCATCTAGAAGGCGGGGCAGAGACGATGCTTTCCGTGTTCAATTACGGAGCCGGATTTGCATTCTATACAGAGTCGGAGCAAGATGCAGAAAGGATTGTCATCCTCGCAAGAGAACATAAGCTAACGGCTGTGATTGCCGGAAGGGTTGAAGCGTCCCTTAGCCGCGAGGTGGTGATAGAACCGCTTGGGGTAACGTTGAAGGGAGATTCTTTTGGGATTGCGCGGGGAGTATAATCAGCCGCAAGCGTAGGCATCGCCCGTCGTAGACATCGCTAGTTTTCTTGCAACTATTGAAAACTTACTCATGCGGTGCCTGCGGCGGGCTACGCCTACGCTAAAGTCATTAGAGTGTTCCAAAAAATAAATGATCCAAAACCCGTCATTGCGAGCGAAGCGAAGCAATCCTAGCCCTTGTGATTGCTTCGCTTCTCTACGAGACGCTCCGCGAACGCTTGCAATGACAATTGAGCATTTTTTTACTTGGAGTACTCTTACTAGATTAAATAAATTTAGTGCATTTACTTAGATGCAGCTTTTTTGGATACACTATATACTTTTGTGTCTTAGGCTGATTATTCTCTTAAATATCTGAAAATAAGCCATTTAGCACAAATAAGATAGACGTATTTATAAAATTTAACATGCAATATTTTTTACCACTCATATTCAAAGTAGTGTAAATTACCCATGACTACTGAGGTTAAGATTTGCTAACGTAGTCTTAACATATTGAAAAATTTTCTGAGAAAGCTGAGAAAGTAGCCACCAATACTAATTTGCAGTGTTGGAAATTTCTCATCTGTAAATGGGGCGTTTTAGTGTGTTGAAAGTATATATTTTTATCCAGAGGGGGTTATGGCTGTAAATTTGGCCCGGACTACTGCTTCGGCAGAACTCTTGAAGCAAGTATTCCAGAATATTGATGCATATAGTTGTCCAAGGTTATTCAACTTTCACATGCACACTATCTACTCGGATGGCAGATTGCAGCCGAGTGCATTGATGGAACAGGCGATCGCTATCGGACTAAAAGGATTAGCGATCACCGACCATCATAGTATTATGGGTTATCAAGCAGCCCTTGCTTGGTTAGAAGATTGGAAGTGGAGTAATTCTGGTGTAACAACTCCTTACCTTTGGAGTGGTGTGGAAATCAATGCAAACCTTCTGGATATAGAAGTTCACATTTTGGCTTACGCTTTTGCTCCAGAACACTCTAGTATGAAACCCTATCTGCAAAGAAGGGCGACTACAGGGCAAGAATATCAAGCAAGTAACGTGATCGCCGCTATTCATGAAGCTGGGGGATTGGCTGTTCTGGCTCATCCGGCCCGTTATAAGCGATCGCATTTTGAGTTAATTCCAGCTGCGTCCCAAAATGGTATTGATGGCGTAGAAAGTTTCTACGCCTACAACAACCCTAAACCTTGGCAACCCAGCGTATTGGAATCAGAACAAGTGCAAAAGTTGGCTGACGAATACTTTCTTTTCAATACCTGTGGTACTGACACCCACGGTTTGAGCTTGCTACAACGCTTGTAAAGATGAATCAATTAGTAGTGTTCCAAGATTTTCGATCCCCTAACTTCTTTAAAAAAGGACTTAGTTCCCTTCTTTTTGAAGAGGGTTAGGGAGGATCGCATCTTAACCCCAGCCTATTGGTTCAAAGCCGATTCTTAGTTGGGATCACAATCATTGAGAAATAGGGCACTTTATCTGGATCAACTTCATCCAGGGGTATAATTCGTTGCTGTGAGGTTGATGCCCGCTCAATATATCTTGCTCGTGATGCTAACCCTAATTTATGCAAGACATCTCGTACTTTGGTAAAGTGACGACCTAGCTTCATAATTGCTGCTGCATCAGTCATCAGCAGATGTGTAGTCAGTTCTTCTGCCGGCAATGGCGCGGGTAGAACAGTGAGAATATCGGTGTAATAGGTGAAAGGTACACCCAAGGCTACCGGACAAGCCATTAACGAAGAAACTCCGGGGATAACTTCTGTTGGGTACTCTTCAGATAACCGTGTGAAAACGTACATGAAGGAACCATAGAAAAATGGATCGCCCTCGCATAGCACCACCACATCTCGACCGGCTGCTAGATGGTCAGCGATTGGTTGAATTTCTTTATCATAAATAGACTTGGCCTTTTCTGGTTCCAAAGCGCGGGGGAGATGAAATAACACCTCGATTTGATTGCCAGGAAGATATTGCGCCACGATCGCTCTAGCGACACTTTCTTTATCTGTGGCTGATTGATAAGCTACCACCGGAGCCGCACGTAATAACCGCAGTGCTTTGAGAGTCAATAGTTCGGGATCGCCTGGGCCGACACCAATTCCGTAAAGACGACCTTTGTCCATATTCATTCTTCCTCCGTTGCCAGGGCGTTAACTGCTGCGGCTGCGATCGCACTTCCACCGCGCCGACCATGTAAGGTCAAAAATGGCACATTCCTGCTGTCTGCTGCCAATGCGGCTTTTGATTCGGCTGCACCGACAAATCCCACTGGAAAGCCTAAGATAATCGCAGGTTTCGGCAGTCCTTCATCAAGCATTTCTAATAGCCGGAATAGTGCTGTGGGCGCATTACCGATTGCGATCACCGATCCTTCAAGGTGCGATCGCCATAATTCTAAAGCTGCCGCCGACCTTGTAGTACCCATACGCTGGGCAAGTTCTGGCACTTCTGGCTCGTTAAGGGTACAGATAACTTGATTATTTGCAGACAACCGTCGCCTAGTAACGCCATCGGCAACCATCCGGCAATCGCACAGAATTGGCGCTCCTGCTGCTAGTGCTGTCCTTGCAGATTGTACTGCTGTTGGTGAATATCCCAAGTCAGTGACAATATCCGTCATTCCACAGGCGTGAATGAGACGCACAGCAACTTTTTCTACATCTGGTGGCAGCACATCTAGGTTCGCTTCTGACCGGATGATTGCAAAAGAATTGCGGTAAATTTCGTTGGCATCTCGGATGTAGTCGGGCATTCGATTTGGGATTTTAGATTTTGGATTTTGGATTGACTGATGAAAATCGAAAGGCTTAGATTGCCGACTTCTCTAGAAGGTTAGGAATCTTGTTATTTACAAATGATTTAGGAATAATATTAAATAACTGCTGTAATTGGGCGATCGCATATCGATTAGCAAATTTCCCAAAGGACTCATCAGAATTTAGGCGTTCAATTTTATATACATCTAGCATCCGCTCTATTAATGCAGGTAGTTCGGCAAAAGTTACATATTGATATATTTCACGTCCGAATTTCTGCTTGCTGTCACCAACATAAATGTGATAGCCCTCCACAGTTTCATTGTCAGCCTCAATGCTGACACCGAGCAGAGTAATATCACTCTTGGTATGCTGGGCGCAGGATTTTTCGCAGCCAGTGAAGTGGATATTAACAGGGCAATTGAGAATAACGCGAGTTTCAAGATACTCTGCTAATGCTAATGCATGACTTTTGGTGTCCGTGGCAGAAGAGGCGCAACCCTTTTTTCCAGAACAGGCAACTAATGCACTCTTGATATTAGTTGCTGAGGAATCCAATCCTAAGAAAGCAATTTCTTGCAGGACATCGCCAACCCATTGCTGAGGAATATCTGTTAGCAACAGATTTTGCCAAGGGGTTAATCGAAGAGTGCCGCTACCGTATTTCGTTGCTAAATCTGCTAAACCACGTATCTGGTTACTCTCCAATCGTCCAAGGGGTAAGACGACACCAATGTAAAATAAGCCTTGCTGACGTTGGGGATGGATGCCAATATGCTGATACTTCGCATCTGACCGCTCCCCCAGTCCCTCTCCTACAAGGAGAGGGGAGAATTTCTCACCCTTCCCTATTAGGGAAGGGGGTTGGGGGGTTAGGTCACTGCATAAAAGAGAAAAAGGTAGACGCTGCTCAACTTCCTGAAGATAATTTTCACAACCTAAAGTATTCAATAACTCTAAGAGACGTAGCCGACGCTTACTTGTAGTATTACTATGAGCTAGATAGACATCCGCCAAAGCTGCCAAGACGGGCAAACATTGCTCTGGTGATAACAAAATTCCCATATCGCTAGGCGGTTGCCCCTTTGCGCCGACACTCAGATAAAGGCGGAAATAAACATTACCGTCAACTAAGGCAGCAGCAAATAGGATATCATTCAAGCGATCGCACACCCGAATTATCTCACCACCATCAAAGCAAACGCTAAATTTTGCCGACAATCCAGAAAGCGCCGGATGTGTAGCAATATAATCATCCCAACTTTGGAAAAAAGGGCGAGTGTCGATTAATTCTAGCGGGTCGATACCAGCAGTTGGGCTGGTCATAATATTACGGATGTGGTCTACAACAGGATTACGAGAACCTAGTCCCATATCCTGTAGATGTTTCAGAACCTCAGCATTTATCCCCGTGCGGATTTCGCGGACTTGTAGGTTAGCTCGATTAGTCACATCTACATAGCCGCCACCGTGCTGTTCTGCTATATCTGCGATCGCACGGCACTGCTGACTACTAATAATTCCACCTGGTATTCTAATGCGAGATAATATACCATCGGCGGCGGGTGTAGCATAAAACAAGCCAGGACAAGTGGCAAATCCTGAAAGCAAACTTGGAACTCCTTCCCCGTGCAACGCAGGGAGTATAAGGTGAGTGTGTCTTCTCTGACATCTTGAGAGTTGGCATTCTGACTTGGGTGATCCCATCACAGCTGCGGCACAGTCCCGGAATTTCACCGGAGTTTCCCAACTCCAAGCTTTAGTAATTTAGCACGAGAACGCAGTCAGAATATTTAATGCTTCATATTTTGAATCAACCTATCCACGCCCAAAAGCGTGAATTCGATGGCTCATGTAGTAATCGCCTAATTAGATTTAATAAAAAGACTTCTCCCTGGTTTTACTACACGAAACTGTCTTTTTCTGAGTCAGAGAGGGGCAGATTTGAACGAAAAACATAATTTTGAGCGACTTTCCAATAGCGCGAGAACCGCTTGAGGTCAATATAGCCGTCATACTCAAAAAATGGTTCTACTTCTAGTACTTCCACTGCTATCGAACCTTCTATTTGATTGCAGATATCATCAAATCGGGGGCTGGGACTGTTGGCTGTGACAACTAAATTTGCATCATGTTCTTGAGCAAAAGTTAAAATTTCTTGTCCCACATCGCCACGACGGATAACAACGGGTAACTCCAGCAAACATTCGTAGATAAAAGCGATGCGTTTGAGACTCAGTTGCCATTCTTCTATCAAAGCCTCGTCCCAAACCCAGATAGCTGGCGCATCAGGGTATTGTTCTAATGCGGGATTATTTGGACTGAGGCAGTCTCCATGTACCCAAACAATTGGTTTATTCATTTTTCACTTTTTACCTTTTTTTCCACGTTGCCAACTTTGGCTATTAGCTTGTTTGCTAAATTCCCCTTTGGGAAAAAGTCGCTGTTCTAATTCTTCATAGCTGCCTTCAAAATCACAATGACCGTAAAGGGGACATTTCTGGCAATAAATGCCTTTGGTGTAGCGTTCTAAATTTTCACGGTTGAAAAAATATGGTTTCTGACTAAAGGTGCTGGCAACCCATTGCCATGACATATTATTACTAGCAGGATCTCCATCTAAAAGGTGTTCTAGAAACCATTTAGCTCCTGCTTGCCAACGAATATGCAGCCAATGGACAATGTAAGCCGCTAGCCACATTCGGGCGTGGTTATGTAGATAGCCAGTTTCTTGCAAGTCACGGCTAAAACTGTCGATGCAAACTCTACCTGTGGTTCCTTGTCTGATATCTTGCGGCAATTCGGGTGCATATTCAGCCACAGTGTAACCAGTTTTGTACTCTTCCTGGTCTTTCCAGATTCCATCTCCTAACTTGGCATACAACTTTTGCCAGTAGTCGCGCCAGCCTAACTCGTTAATTAGTTTCGTAGCATCATTTTGGTGCTGTACCTGTTCAAGGACATAATCTCGAATTTCTCGCAAACTCAAAACGCCATAGCGAATATAAGGCGAAAGTCGCGTGACTGCACCTGCAAAAAAATTTCGTGTTTGCGCGTAGCTTAGTGCATCAATTTTTTGCAGCGCTTCTTGTGCAGCTTTGCGTCCTCCCACAGTTTCGCTGATGTGGCGATCGCGTTCTGCTGCATCTGGGAATTGTTCGCGCAGGTAGGCTACCAACTCATCGCGGTTGGTAAATTCGCGTTGCATATCTTTAGTCATGTGAACTTTGAAGGATGAGAATAAATAAAAATACTTGTAAGTTAAGTCATTATTATCGCGGATAAATATAAGCGATCGCTCTCAACCTGATGGGAGAACTTTTTTCATAGTAAGCAAAGATGAATCAGTGCGTAGACTTGCAAGAACCGCAGGCATCGGTCATTGTCCTAATTTTTACTGGTGACGTGAATATCCCAGTAAGGCTAGACTGTCAGGGCAAATTGTGTTGCAAAAAACACCATGACCCTCTGCATTAATCCCGATTGCCCAAGACCCCAAAATTCTGAAAATATACTGTTTTGTCAAGCCTGTGGCTCAGAATTGCTCTTAGAAGGACGGTATCGAGTGACTCGCCAATTAGGTGCTGGTGGTTTTGCCAAGACATTTGAAGTCAACCACGCTAACACCCTCAAAGTCTTAAAAGTTCTGATGCTGGATGATGCCAAGGCAGTATCGCTGTTTCAGCAAGAGGCACAAGTCTTAAGCCATCTGAATCATCCCGGAATTCCAAAGGGAGATGGGTACTTTACCTTCTCTCCCAAAAATAGCCAAGCGCCACTGCATTGCTTGGTGATGGAGAAAATCGAGGGGTTGGACTTGTATCAATATATGGAACAACGAAGTAATCGCCCCATTGATGAAAAGTTAGCACTTTTATGGCTAACTCAGTTGGCAAATATTTTGCATGAAGTGCATCAGCAGAACTTTTTTCATCGAGATATCAAGCCAGCAAATATTATGCTCAAAGCCGATGGACATCTGGCTTTGATAGACTTTGGTACAGCAAGAGAAGTTACATCAACCTATCATCAAAAAGCAGCAGGCCAGAATATAACAGGGATTTTTTCACCTGGTTATACACCACTAGAACAAGCCAATGGTAAAGCCGTACCACAATCAGATTTTTTCGCCCTCGGTCGCACATTTGTTTATTTACTTACTGGCAAATCTCCAGATCAATTTTCTGAAGACCCGCGAACTGGTAAGTTAATGTGGCGAGACAGTGCCTCACAAATATCTAAGCAGGTAGCTGGTTTGATTGATTACCTGATGGAAGCATTTCCTGGCAAGCGTCCTCAAAATGCCCAAATGATTTTTAGGTGTCTATCAGAACTTAATTCAACTGTACAGTCATATTCCCCTTCTTCAGCATCACAATTACCACCTACCGAAATAGAAAAGCCTAAATACAGTAGGCCAGTTAAAACGTTAGCGACTACTCAAATTCAATCTTCAAAAACTCAAACAAATATATTCTCTAGCCAGACTGCTCAATTCACAGGCGGAATAATTGCTTTTGCTATACTTTTTTTAATTAAATTCGGTAGTCGGGGAATTTATAAGTTATTTGATTCTCATCCAAGTCAGCCAGTGGTAACTTCAACACCAACTGAGCTACAAGCCAGTAATTCTGAGCAAGCAAGTACTGATTCAACGAGTCAACAACCTTCTATCCCCCAGGAAAATATATCTTCAGGTGTTCCATCTGGTTGGAATAAGTTTGAGGGTGGTGGTGCAGAATTGTGGTTGCCTCCAAGTTGGGAAGGTGGCGATCCCAATCAAAATATAGATGCAATGATTAGAAAAATAGAAAGCCTTGGTTCAAGCTGGGAAGGGTCTGCTCAAATGCTGAAACTAAACTCTTCAGCCTTTTCTATCTTGGCTTTTGACTCGTACAAGGGTGAATCAAGCTTCCCAACTAGTGTAATTGTCTCTTATGAAAAAATACCTATCAAGATGAATTTAGAAACTTATTTACAAGAGACACTCAATAAGTTTCCTTCTGATATTCGGGTGATAAATGTAAAGACAGGATCTATTGAAGGCTATGAAATAGGAAAAATAATCACGGAAATACGGCTTCGGGATGCTAAACAAATATACTATTTAATTAAAGACAGAAACAGTATTAGGGCTGTAATTTTTTCTACTAGTGCCAATGAATTTGAAGTACGTTTACCAGTATTTGAAGCAAGTGTTGGTACCTTCTCAGTTAAGTAGTAGCTTGTAAGTAAAAATTGCTTCTAATTGTTTGGGTTTTGCTATTGTTAAACTAAAACTATTCGTAACTAAATTGTTACGTGCGATCGCTCAATATATGTACAATTCTAAAGCGATTCCAATCTCTCACACTTCCATCATGAGCAACATTCCCCAAGTCGGACAACCAGCGCCAGATTTCTCCACTCCTGACCAAAATGGCAATTTAGTCACTCTCGACGATATCAGCAGTCTGTGGGTTGTCCTTTACTTCTACCCAAAAGATGACACACCTGGTTGTACCACCGAAGCGAAAGATTTCACCGAGTTGTATCAAGACTTTAGCGCACTGGAAGCGAAAATCTTAGGCGTGAGTCCTGATTTGGGTAAGTCCCATTGTAAATTTATCAGCAAACATAACTTGTCAATCACTCTTTTAAGCGACCCAGAACATATTTTGACAGAAGCCTACGGCGCTTGGCGCTTAAAAAAATTTATGGGCAAAGAATATATGGGTGTTGCTCGCTCAACTTTTCTAATTTCACCTGATAAAATAATTGTCTATGCTTGGCCGAATGTGAAAACTAAAGGTCATGCTCTGGCAGTTTTAACTAAATTACGGGAATTAGCAGGTACATAAGGCGACTGAATGCAGGTATAGTTACAGCAATGCTACGTGAATCATCTTTGTAGTAATAAAGCAGGATGTGAGCAGCTTATTTGAGCAAGCGATCGCCGATGCGTTGAACTCAGTCAATCCTGAAAAAGTTCTGGAAGGCAAAGTCGCTAATGCTATCATCCAGGCAGGGTTTGATTTAGTTAGTTTTAATAAAACAGTGGGACTAAATGGCGAAGTCGGTGAAATTGATGTGGAAACCAGCAACGCTATCATCGAAGTAACAACCCAAACTGCTCGGAAGTTGAAGCAAGTTCAAAAGTTGATATCAAACTCTGACTTGAATCCCTTGAATAAGCCTGTTATTCTTTATGCACCTAATTATAAATTTACTCCGTCTCAAGATATCATTGCTATCGGCAGTTATGTAGTTTCCAGTCAAGATGAATTATTAGAATTATTATCCATACTAGGAGTATAAGTAATGCCAGAACCCATTTCTCTAATTTCTAGTGCTGAGATTCAACCAGGAGAATTTTTGAGTTTTCTGCAATATTCTGGAGTATTACTACATCCAGATAATGTATATGATGGGCGTATTTCTAGAAACAATACTCATGTTTGGATTGTTTTAGATAATACTGAATTAAAAAATTTTAATCCTGATGAAATTGAACTCATAACCCAGAAGCTTAGAGCTAAACCTCAGACTCACATTCTACTTGATGTCAGCAAAACTTCAGGAAGTGAGCAACTAGCGCTAGAGTTTGCGTGTCAGTTTGCCGAAAAATGGTCTTGTGTTGTCTATAATTCAAGTCAAAGAGTCTACTCAGCACAGGAATTGTTAGGGTTATGCCAAACAGAACTAGGTTTTGTTTAGATAGTATATAGAGTTGCATAAACTATGGTTCAATTTATCCAAGCACAAAATGTCGGGCTTGCCTATTTGGAGGAAAAATTTAGTCTACAGCTAGCTGAAGATGAGGCATTCTTCACAGAATGGTTTGAAAATTTACCGGAAATTACAGATTTAGACAAGCAAGATTTAGACAAAATAAAACTTCATTTTCTCCGTTTAGTAAAGCGTCCTCCTTTGTCAGAAGAAACGGTGAAATTAGTAGTTTTATCTCCTTTACTCAATTTAGCTGGATTTTATGATGAGCCTTTTTATATGAGAGGCGAGGAATCAATAAGAATTTCTGCCGAAGATGAAGGAGAAATCATTAGAGGTAGAATTGATGTTTTAGTTATTCAAGAACAATTCTGGTTGTTAGTAATTGAATCTAAAAGGTCTAGCTTTTCTCTTTTAGAAGCTGTACCTCAAGCACTTGTTTATATGTTGGCTAATCCTAATGAAGACAAACCTACTTTTGGATTAGTAACAAATGGTAGTCATTTCATTTTTGTAAAACTGACTAAACACAATCTACCAAAGTATGCGTTGTCTGATGAATTTTCGCTGTTGAGAAGAAAAAATGAATTGTATCAAGTTCTAAGTGTATTAAAAAATTTGAGTCGAAGTTTGAGTTAATAATTATGCCTATTCGTCCTATATACCTTGATTGCCACGCTACTACAGCCGTAGATGAACGAGTATTAGCAGCAATGCTCCCCTACTTCACAGAAAACTTTGGCAACCCAGCAAGTATCGGTCATGTTTACGGTTGGGAAGCAGAAGCTGCTGTTAAGCAAACGCGAGAGATTTTAGCAGGAGCAATTAACGCTACTCCTGAAGAAATTGTTTTTACCAGTGGTGCAACAGAAGCGAATAATTTAGCTATTAAAGGTGTTGCCGAAGCTTATTTTAAAAAAGGTCAGCATATTATTACTGTTGTCACTGAACATAATGCAGTAACTGACCCTTGTAATTATTTAAAAACTCTCGGTTTTGAAATTACTATTCTCCCAGTTAAAAAAGATGGACTGATTGATTTAAATGAGTTACAAAAAGCTTTCCGTCCTGAGACAATTTTGGTTTCGGTGATGGCTGCAAATAACGAAATTGGCGTTTTACAGCCAATAGCCGAAATTGGGGAACTATGCCATGCTTACAACATCATTTTCCACACTGATGCAGCCCAAGCTATTGGTAAAATTCCCCTAGATGTGCAAGCGATGAAAATTGACTTGATGTCGCTAACCGCACACAAGGTATATGGGCCAAAGGGAATTGGGGCGCTGTACTTCCGCAGGCGCGATCGCAGAGTGCAACTAGCTCCCCAGCAGCACGGCGGCGGACATGAACGGGGAATGCGGTCTGGGACATTGTATACACCGCAAATTGTCGGCTTTGGGAAAGCTGTAGAAATCGCTTTGGCTGAACAAGCAACAGAAAACCAACGCCTCACCCAATTAAGGCAAAGCTTGTGGGAACAGCTTTCCCAACTTGAAGGAATTCATCTCAACGGACACCCTCAAGAGCGATTGGTGGGAAACTTGAATATCAGCGTTGAGGGGGTGGATGGAGCCGCACTTTTGCTAGGATTGCAGCCAGTAATGGCGATTTCTTCTGGTTCTGCTTGCTCATCGGCAAGTACTGCACCCTCCCATGTCCTGACAGCACTGGGAAACCCTCAACAGCTAGCTTATGCCTCAGTGCGGTTTGGGATTGGCCGGTTTAATACCCAAGAGGAGGTTGATATTGTGGCGAAACATGCGATCGCTACTATTCAAAGTTTACGCAAAACCTCTTTTATGGGTTCTCGCCAAGGAAAGCCGCAATCTGATCTAGTTCCTGCTGATTGAGGCGAAATTCCCCAGCAGCGATGATTCCTTCCACCTGCTTGGGATTGCGTGCGCCAACGATCGGAGCCGTCACCGCCGGATTATTTAAAGTCCAAGCGATCGCTACTTCACCGGGGGAGCGATCGTGTTGCTTACCAATATGCTGCAACACCTCAACTAACTTTAGGTTACGAGATAGACGTGGCTCCTGAAATTCATTACTCTGTTTGCGCCAATCATCATCTGGTAAATTAGCAACCCGCTCAGGTGTCATTTTTCCTGTAAGCAAGCCAGATTGCATTGGTGAATAAACAATTACACCGATGTTATTCTCCTTACAAAAAGGCAGAATTTCCTTTTCGACATCAGGCTTAACCAGTGAATAAGGCGGTTGCAATGAGGTAACTGGTGCAATCTTTTGGATACGCTTCAACTGTTCTACATTGAAGTTTGAAACCCCGATATAGCGAACCTTCCCCTCATCCTTGAGCTTGGCGAGAGTCGTCCAGCCTTCTTCGATATCTGAGTCTGGATTAGGCCAGTGGATTTGATAAAGATCAATGGTTTCAATATCAAGTCGGCGCAAACTATCTTCAACTTCCCGCCGCACAGAATCCGCCTTCAGGCTGCGACCGATTTTGCCTTTTTCATCCCAGATCATTGAACATTTAGTAAAAATGTAGGGGCGACTAGATCGACCTTTGAGCGCCTTAGCAACAACCTCCTCAGAATGTCCCAGACCATAGACAGCTGCGGTGTCAATCCAATTAACGCCGAGGTCAAGAGCGCGATTAATTGCTTCCATTGATTCCTGGTCATCCTGCGCTCCCCAACCAAAAGCCCATCCACCTCCACCGATCGCCCAAGCACCAAAGCCAATTGGGGTAATGTGAAGCTCCGAATTACCGAGCTGTTTGGTTTGCATATCTATTATCTATCTCCAAGAATTTTTGAGTCAATTGCTAGTTTAAGTTGCAAATATTTTCTCAACCGCTATCTGAAGTGTGAATGAATACTAGTGAAAACACAACAGTCAATCACTACTTATGTAGGATTACTAAATCCTAAATGTTGTGTTGATACATACTCCTTATACATTAGTCCAGCACGGCGTAAATCCAGCTACTATCTCAATTAACAAGACAAGTAGGGGCATGGCAATGCCCCTACGAGAAATCTATATGTATCAGAATTTTTGTGAATTGGTATCACCATTGATCAAAATAGAGAAGCAATATGTCGGAAGATTTAAAAGGCAAAGTTGCGCTGATTACTGGTGCAAACAAAGGTATCGGGTATGAGATCGCACGCCAACTAGGTTCTAGAGGCGCTACTGTTTTTGTTGGTGCAAGAGATATTAACCGTGGTGAAGAAGCGGCGAATAAACTTCGTTTAAATGAGATCGATGCCCGATCAGTTCAACTTGATGTCACCGACCAAAAAACAATTGATTCTGCGGCTAAACAAATCGAGAGCGAATTCGGAAAACTTGACATCCTTGTAAACAATGCTGGAATGATAAGTGATGGCGATCGCCTTCCACCCAGTCAAGTTGATATTGAAACACTGCGACATACTTACGAGACTAATGTATTTGGAGTGTTTGCAGTTACAAAAGCCCTGCTGCCACTTTTGAAAAAGTCAACAGCAGGGCGAATAGTAAATATATCAAGTGGTTTAGGTTCTCTGACTCTAAACTCTGACCCAAATTTTGAGTTCACTAATTTTAAGCTTATTGCTTATAACTCATCAAAGACAGCAGTGAATGCGCTCACAGTTCTGTTTGCTGCTGAACTTAAAGATACCCCGATTAAAATTAATTCTGCTGACCCAGGTTTCACAGCAACAGATATTAATCAATACCAAGGATACCGCACCGTTGAGCAAGGAGCGATCGCAGCAGTGAGACTTGCCACTCTACCTGATGATGGTTCTAGCGGAGGGTTTTTTGATGAGGATGGCGTAGTTCCTTGGTAAGGGAATTGCGGATTGGGGATTGGGGATTGGGGATTGGGGATTGGGAATTGGGGATTGGGAATAGTTAAGTTCTAATCTTGACGCTTTGTGTTCAAAGGTCGAAGTTTCGAGTTCAGAGGTCGAAGTTTCGAGTTCAAAGGTCGAAGTTCCGAGTTCAAAGGTC
>NZ_JAYGHE010000042.1:28369-69787 GCF_034931145.1 Nostoc sp. UHCC 0252
AATCATCTTTCCTCTAAACTCTCCATTTCCAATTCCCCATTCCCAACTTAATATGGATTTGAATCAATCCGTCCCCTTTTAACACTCCTGAGATAGTACCCAGAGGTTGGTCTGTTTTTTAAATTAAAGGTGTCGCCACTGCGAACTTTCCAAATTTTGTAATTAGAAAAGGTCAAAGGCTTTCGGGGTTCGCATACTTCTGGCGTATGATTGCCAAGTACAAAGTATGCCGCACCTCTACCCATAACTTTTACCAAGCCGTTTTTATCCACAACAACCGATGTGCTTTCACTAACGGCGATGCCTAAAACACTGCTAGATACACCGTCCTTAATTTGACGGGCAATGAAAGCCATAATTCGACCCATTCTTTCTCGCCTGTCGAAGTGTGTATCTACGATAGTTCCTTTTAAATTACTCCAATTGAAAAAGTTGTAAGTAAAAGTAATGTCTCGGTAGGGATCTTCTAGTGCGTCTCTAGTTTCAATACCTTTTTCAGAAGAAGCACAAGCATCATAGACACAATCACTTTGGATCATCGCGCCTGCACTAGTGCCGCCAACACCGCCTCCCTTCAGGTAAACTGACTTAACGGCAGCTTCAAGCTTAGTATCTTTCCAGTTGCGGATGTATTGACATTGGTCGCCGCCAGCAAAGAAAACTACATCAGCATTTTTGATTTTTTCAAAAATCTCGGCTTTGTTTGCTTCTTCTCTATTGCGAATTAGAAGAGTTTCCACAAACTTTACACCCTTCATGGCATAAATTAGCCGATTGTAATCGTGATTACCATTCGTGCGGAGAACTACAACATTAACCTTGGTAGTGGAGTTACTACCTCCCCTAACTTGGTTAATCATCCACTGGATAGCATCATCGACATCGGGGCCACCCCCACCCAAACTCAGGACTGGGCCCGCTAAGGAAGGGCGGACATCCAAGGAGGGTGAGTGAGAGGGGCGAACATCAACAGTGTCACCCAAGAAGTAGCGTTTCCAGTTTTCGATAAAACGGGTTATTAGGAAGGTTCCCATGTTCAACAACTTGATTCCTATACTTTTCAAGCGCCTTGCTATGCTTGGGAATGCCTTTGTCATACTAAGCTTCTGGAGCAAACTGCAATTATTGCTAGGCTGTTACGCACTTTAATTGCTTATTTATCCGTGAAGTTTGTCCTTTGTCATTAGTCAGTTGTCCTTTGTGAAGAACTAATGACAAATGGCAGTCTTAACGAAAAATATGCAATGTAGACGCGCATTAGCTTAACTGTCGCACTAGATAGGGTAAAATTTCCAGCGTACAGGGTTTGTACTGTTTTTTAACCCAAAATAGGAAAGCTTTGGTATGCAAACATTTACTGTCTTTGTCTTACAATCCTACTCATTGCCGTGACAAGCAAATTCTTGTTTACTATAAATAGGTTGCCGTAATGCCATATAGTGCCTTCTCCGTAGTTTTAGCAGAAGCCTATTTAAATGCCATTGATGAGGCAACGCTCGAAGTAGAAGAAGGTCGTTACGAAGCCCAGGAATTAGAAAAAGTTATTAACCAAGAAGAAATTATCAATCGTGCTTTGATTTTAATTTTACCAGGATCTAGTTAATTGGCTAAACAGAGACTCGACACACTATTAGTAGAGCTTAATTTATGTTCTTCTCGCGCTTTAGCACAGAGGTTAATTCAGGCGGGGGAAGTTACTGTTAATCAGCAGCTAGTTGATAAGCCTGGGACTGAAGTTGATATTACGGCTCAAATAAATATTAAAGAGCGATCGCCTTTTGTTTCTAGAGGCGGTGAAAAACTCTCGAAAGCTTTGTCAGTATTTGCCATCTCTGTAGTAGAGCGCGTTTGTTTAGATGGTGGGATTTCTACTGGTGGTTTTACTGATTGTCTGTTGCAAGCTGGAGCCAAGCAAGTTTACGGCATTGATGTCGGTTACGGACAAGTTGACTGGCGGTTGCGAAATGATTCGCGGGTGATTTTGCGGGAACGCACCAATTTACGCCAACTACGACCGGATGAATTATATGGTGAAAATGACCCGATTCCTGATTTGGCGGTGGTAGATGTATCGTTTATTTCTTTAACTAAGATTCTGCCTGCTTTGTGGCAACTAACTCAAGCTAACCGAGAAGCTGTGTTGTTAGTCAAGCCACAGTTTGAAGTTGGCAGATCCCGTGTGGGTAAAAAAGGTGTTGTGCGAGATCCAAACGACCAAGCTGATGCCATTTTCCAGGTGCTGCAAACAGCCTACGAATTAGGATGGAAATACAAAGGCTTAACTTGGTCGCCGATCACTGGCCCGGCTGGGAATATCGAATATCTTTTGTGGTTGGCTATGGAAAGTGAAATACCATCACTTGATTTAGAAGCAATTAAGCAAATAACGCAATCAGCAACAACTGATTTACGGAAAAGTTAAACAAGAATGCAGAATTCAGAATCAATTAGTGGGGGCTTAAACCCACTCATCTCTACTCGGAATCCAATTCATACTGAATTCTGACTCCTGACTCCTGAATTCTTTCTTCTTAAACGTCGTAGATTAAACATTCTACTGATTCAGGATGGCGATCGCAGTAGTTTTCCAAAGAGGTTTTCTTTGATTTCGCTTGCTGTTGATCGGCTTTTTCTGCTTGCAATTCTTCCACAATGTCCCAGGCTACGGCACAACCAGCAGAATCGCTGCCATCTAGCTCACAAGTTGTCCGTGCTTCAGTAATGGCTTCAATAATCGCTTCTTCAAGATTTGTCGCCCCAGCAGCTTCAAATGAGTTTAAGGTTGTTGTCATGATTTTTTCACCTTTAATTTACAGACTTATAGATATTAACCGCGAGCTTTCAATGACCCCAAAAAGCTCACATTTCCAGTTTAGATAGGCTTTTTACAAGACGTGGTGGTAAACACCGCCATGTTTTTAGTCAAATTAAGTGGGAATTACCCTCTTGTCATCTTTAGGGCGATTCCACTAATTAAAGCCACTATCAGTTTTGCATCTTAAATTCGGAATATCAGTCAATTGTCAGAGGAGTTTGATAGAAGTTGATAATCACTTATAAACGGCAACAAAAGGGAAACAATTTTTATTTATTCTCAATACTTTATGCCTAATTCTTGTTGCAAGCGATACAGAATTGTATTCTGATCGACTTGAGATAAAATCTCTTGAATAACGCTGCTAGCGCCCAACTGTCCCCAAGTACAGCCTTTTTCGAGATACACTTGAGCGGCTTTGCCAACAGAATATGCACCATAACCGGCAATACCAGCTTGAGCGATCGCACTGCCAGCAAAAGCAGTAATATTGCTGGGATTATCACCACTAGTTATTGCAGCCGTAGTTTTACCTAAACCCAAAATAAAACTACTACCTAATTCTCCCAGTAGCAAACCACCAGAACTAAATAAAATCGTTTTTAAAATTTTTCCGGCTTCATAACTAGTCATCGGCAAACCATATAATCTAGCTAGAGCGCGAATTAAAGCTAAATCGGCAACAGTTCCGCCAAGGATATCTAAGAAGGCGATGGGATTTAACATTACTGCCAAAGCTTTGTATTTAGTAAATTGCCAAATAATATCTTCAGCTTCTTTTTCCCGTAATTCGATAGTTTTTTGAGCGATCGCGGCTTCTGCATCCCGCGCTTGGATGAGTGCATTTAAAGCCAGAAGCGATCGCCCTTCCCGATTCAGAATGTTCAGAATTGTCTCTTTAAGTTCGTCTACTTGTGGTGGTGGTGTCTCCCATTCGTAACTGATACGCCCATCAGGCCATTCAACTCGCACTTCCATAGGTGCGGGTTCCGCCGCCACCATGACAATTTCATCTGGTAATAGAGGCTTTGCTTGAGGATGCCCAGCACCCAATTGTTGTAAATTTTGGTAAATCGCTCCTTGGTCTGTATCTGGGTAGAGGTCTATTTTGTTAAATACTAAAATCAGGGGTTTTTGCGATCGCCTTAATTCCAGCAGTGCCTGATATTCAGTGCGGGTGATATCACCAGACACGACAAACAAAATCAAATCTGCTTGATGCACTACTTCTCGTGCCATAAGCGCCCGTGACTCACCCTCAATTTCATCTAAGCCAGGGGTATCAATTAACTCTACTAAAACCTTACCTCCTGGCTGCCAACGCACGGAACGAGGCCATTGAGTAACACCGTTTAGAGGCCCAGTTTGCAGAATTTTATCTCCCAGCAAAGCATTTAAAACTGCTGATTTACCACGACTCACCAAACCAAAAGCGGCAATTCTAATCACGTTAGAGTCCAGTTTGCTGAGTGTGGAGTTCAAAGCTTCCAATTCTGGTTTCAACAAACCGATTAATTCTGGGTTAGATGACAACTGTCCTGATTTGCGAAGATGTCCATACCAAGACAGCGCTTGTCTGAGACTGGCGCGGGCACGATTTAAGTGGGTTTCTTGCAGATTTCGCACAAAGTTAGGTTGATTCAAGGTTGGACAAACAACAGGCTACATATCCATTTTGATCTAATTCCCAGAGATGCTCAAAACGTGCTCAATCTAATAATCCTCCTCCTGGGTAAGCTAACCAAAGTTAGAGTGATAAATTATTTCAAGCCGCCCCTAACAATAATTGTACATGGGGAATAACTACCACCAAAGTACGCAATTTACCCCTCTAGAGGTAGTGAGGGTAGAGAGAAGAATAGCTAACTGATTAGTCAACTGAAGTTATGTTGCTCTATAACAACCTGCATTTCTCTACCTTACAAAGATACCTGAAATGTAGTAGCAGTAACGTGTTGGCCCTTCTAGCAGTCTCCAGATTTATCTGGGAATAGAGACTGCTTGGGAGACTAGTTAGCTGACATTTAGCTGGCTTGAGTCTAAGTCATCTACATTTAGTCAACTATTGCTAGGGGGACTAACAGTTAGTTTATCTAATTATTAGGTCAGCTAAATAAGTCAACTGAGTTAATTAGCTGCATTAGATAGTTACTTAGCGATCGCATCCTAAGCAAACTAAAGCAACCAGCTAACTCAGTTGACTAAATGGTATGTTTTCTAATTCCCTAATAGAGTGAGGTTAACTGGAGTGTTATGTTCTCTCTCTCTATAGTTAATAGAAGTATTACTACTATAAGGGTTTTATGTAGCGACCCAGATTGCGGTTAACTTCAGATTAGGCAGCGATCGCTTACCAAGTAAACTGTCTCACTTACTAATTAATAAAGGGAACGACCAAATGGAAACTCCAATCTTTAAACTGATAGCGGAAGAGTTGATTTTTTGCAAAGAGAAAATAGATATAGCTATACAGACTCTTCATGAACTAGATGGCTACTTTCCAGACAAACCTGACATTGCAGTAAGGCTAGCTCAAGAAGTAATAAAGTATGAGGATACCCATTTCATAGTTGAAAAATTAATTAAACTTCAGTGGATGGTTACCAGGGGAAACTTTGAAGAGGATAAGTGAGACTGCGGATAATTGGCTATTTCTTAATAATTGAAGTGCCCTAAACTAGCAGGCTTAATTCACTCAAAAAACTTACAAAATAATCTTCAATATATTAGGAAATATCCCATATTTTGTATAAAAAACTATTGACAACATACTACATTTGTGTTATAATTGTAGTATGAACAAAAGGGAAACCAATTGGGTCAGGTGGTTCAAAGCTGATAACCACACCAAAAAAGAGTTTAGCGGTCACTTACTCTTAAACCACCTAAAGTAGAAAGAGCTTAGAAGTCTGAGACTTTAGAGAATTATTATCCACCCTCTTAATATTTGATAGTCCCACCAAGCCCCCTGAGACACCTGCAAAGGTCAATCCAGGGGGCTTCGTAGTAGGTAGGTATATTTAACTCAATTTAATTATGGTAACTTTTACCAATATTATCTTATGTCTGCTAACTGAAGATTACTAGCATAACTCTTCCTCAGCTTAATTTACTTATAGTGAAAGTTACCATAATTAGTTTACTGATTTAGTTATCTTAGGTGCGATCTCTAGCCTAACTCACCACTAAAGTAGACTGGTTCTGTTAGCAGAGAATCAGTTACCTCACTCCACAAGGCCCCTGCCGGCCAGGTAACTGTAGGCAGGAATGTTAGGTCATTCAGGTAAACTTGACCCGGTAGAAGGGCAATGCAGGAGGCTGGGTGTAGATGATTACCTTTAGCTTGTAGAAAAGGATTGAGGGTAGATTGCTGTATTAGTAGACTAAGTGGTGGCTGCTGAGGTGCGATCGCTGACTATTTAAATCCAGTGGTTCTTTTCTAGCAGATGCTGTTTACTGAAGAGAAGCAGTCTCAAGCTAGCCTGCGTCTAGTGAAACTAGCTAGCATTCTATGACTACAAGGAGTAGCTGCCCCTCCCAAGTTAACTATGTTTCAGTATTTATTCTGTAACAAATAATTTATAAAGAAGTTAATTTGAGACATAGTTGAGTTTAGGGGAGGTTTTGTAGTGAAAGATGAGTTTACCGCAGATCAAGTTAAAGGAATGCTATTAGTGGTTCTTGTAGTTATAGTCTCTCTTAAAGGTTGTAATACAGACCCTCAGTATTTAGCCAAGTATAACTACTGTATGGAAGGAACCCCTAAACCAGTTCAGTTATTAAAAGCTCTATTCCAATGTGCATGGGTTTAATTAAACTCTTATAAAAAAGTTGTAAGACTTTTTGGTGACTGTAATCTTTACTGGGTAAGGCTTGTAAGCTATCTACTATACTAATAATGCATGAAATGAGTTGGAGTTAACTTATTACTCTTTACTAAACTAATTTAGGATATTAGATAACTTGATATTCTGTATTGCTGATTTGTAGCATTGATTGTTGTTGATTAGAATAGATAGCTAAATTTTAGGCTGAAAAGCTAACCCTAGTATAGTTATCTAAGTGCATTGAAGTATAGAATTTAACCCAGAAAAAAGTTGTAGTAAGTTGAAATGGCTGTAGACCTTGTTACCTATAGGTTGTAATCTAAGTATATATATTAATAATGCATGATAGAGATTTTAGTTTGCTGATTACTCTATGCTTGCTTTAGTAGAGAATTGGATACTTTTATTAGTACTTTGCTGTGTTGATTATCTTGTTTAGTATGCTCTTTACAGATAGTTGAATTTTAGGCTGAAAAGCTAACCTGCACTGTGGCGGCTCCTTATTGTAGTTAATTAATTCTATTCCTTTATAACCAATACCTTCTAGTTGTGTATAGTTTTAGTTTGCTTGGTGGAAAGTTAGCTGAAGTGCTTACTTGACTCTATACATTTAATGAAAAAAAGGGGTGGCTAATTTAGCCACCCCTATAAGTTTTGTTAGATTTAGTTTTAGTAAACTTCAAATTCTAATAGAGAATCTGGAAACTCTTGAGCTAACCAGCTAGTTAATCTTTCCTGAACTTCAGTTACCTTAGTTGGCTCAACTTCTAGACTCAAACCATCATAAGAATAGGTAAGGATGTTTTCATTTATCTGCTCCCCAATCAATCTCTGTATAATTAATTGTTCAGCACCTTGGGCCAGATGAGATAGAAGTTTGCCACCAATCTTTGAATTGTTAACTTTACCTTTCTTAACTTCAGTTTTGTACTCACTGGTTTCCTTATTGAGGTTAAACTTTAAACCCAAGGCATTTGTATGAATGACCTTCTCAATCTCACCAGCTTCAATCTTGTCAATGGTGTAGTCGGCTAACCATGAATCTCTAAGCTCTACAAGGGGCTTTAGGATACCTTCAAAACAACTGTTAACTATTTCCTTGGTTACATTAAACCGATACCCTAGTTTCTTTTCAGCTTTCTGTGTGGCTAAAAAAGGAAGCTCACTCATTTTGGCCCCAAAACAGAAACCATAAATGATTACTTTTTTAACTTCTTTAGGTAATGTAGCTGGGCCTATATGCTTCCAAATACTATCAGTTCTAATAATACTTAGAATTTGTTCCTTAGTTTCTGAGGCTTGCAGGATATCACAAAGAATAATTAACTGAGCGCACTTTAAGTCCATTTCCATAACCTTGTTGGCTTTGTTGGTTGGCTTAACATAGTGCTTTCTAATTTTACTTGTTAGAGCCATAGGCCCACCTGATGTATGTAGTCGCCCAGGCCCCTGAATATAAAAGGAACCATGATACTGAGGTTCATTAGTTTCCCGGATATCATCTAAAGCACTTAGAAAAGCTTCTTGTTGGTCTTGGCTTAAGTTAAGACTTCTGTTAAATTTTCTACCTTCTGCTGAATTAAATAACTTCAAGTCAAATACAAATTTAGAATCCCTTAACTTCTCCCAAGCTTTTTTAGTTACTTCAGGAAGTTGATTAGACCTTAGACATCTCCCACCCCAAGCAGCAGGTTTTAACCCAACATTAAGGTCAGGTTTAGCAAATGCCAAATCATCACATTCTCCATTCATCAATTTAACCAACTCTTCTTTAATTTCCTCCATTAATTCCTCTCCAAGCATAAACCTACGACAATAACCTTCACCATGCCCAGTAACACTAATAAAATCAAGTAAAGGTTCTATAGTTTCTTTTGTAACAGTCGCCATATATTTTTTAAATTTAAGTTTAGTATTATAATCTTCTACTGAGAAGGGAGTCATTAGGACAAATAGGTATTCAACTGGTATTTGTAAATAATCATTAGGTTCATTATCTTGTGCCTTTTGATTTCTAACTCTTAGCAAGGAGTATACATAAGCTACTTGCTGGTTAGTAGGAGTCTTACCTATTAAATTCTCTAAAGCTTTAGCTACCAATTTACCCTTCATCTTCTGGGTAATCTTAAGTTGGTAATTATCAATTTTTTTAATGTGGTCTTCCATATTCAGTTAATTTAGTTTAGTTTTAAAAATATAAAGTTTAGTTATTTAGGAAGAGAGGAAGGAAAGTAACTAGCTTTCTTTTCAGCCTTGCAAAGCTTATCCTCTATACCTAATATTCTAACAAATCATGTTACAAATGGCCACTAAAAAGGGGCACTATTTGAGCAACTAATTGTTAATCATAAGTACTATTTTCCATAGCAATATTGACCCACTCCATTACTTGACGTTCCCACTCTAAATCTACAGGGTATTCATCTATTTCTACTTCAGTGAACTCAGGTTTAGTTAAGCTTTGAACCTCAGCTAAAGAGACATACATATAACCCCTTCTATTCTTATATCCTTTGAGCCTACCAGTACGAATATAATATCTAACTCCATCTGACCCAGATAAACCTAATACCTTGGCAGCTTCTTTAGTAGTAATTAAATCAGTTGCTATCATAATAATTTCCTTTAGTTTATTTCTTTTCTTTCTCTCTACTATATATAACTGTCCAACTTTCTCGTTTATCAATATTGATAAGTGAGGGATTAGACAGCTTCTCTTTTGGGAGAACCAGTTAAATAGACATTAAAAAAAGAGGACTTATTATAGCCCTCTCTGATTTAGTTTATTGATTTAGTTTTATGCTGCTTTACTGGGAACTGTGTAGCCTTCTCTTTGAAGGAATCTAATTAGGAAAGCCAAACCTTTTTGCGTTACCTTGGGAGTCAATTTAACTCCTACATTGGTAGAAGTTTCTACTACCTCAAAATAACCTTGGCTAATATACTGCTGGTAGGGTAGATTACCAATCTGTAGTATCTTCTTATCCCTCAGCAATTGCATTAGATTGTTACGTCCAAGGCTAGGGCTATTGATAACTTTAGCTGCATCAGCAAAGCTAAGAAGTTTACCTGACTCAGCAATGACATCATATACTGCCACTTTAGGCTGCATCTCAATTACCTTAGATTCAGCGATCGCAGCCTTAAAAGCTAATCTCTCTTTCTCTTCTTCTGCCTCTACTAGAGCTAATAGAGCTTCCTTATAGTTAGAAGGTAGTTTGGGTTGAGTAGGTTGAGCTAAAGCTTCTCTTGCCGCCTTAAAAGCATGAATCAAATTCTTCTTAGCTTGTCTAGCCTCAGCAGTATTCTTAACATAAGTTAGAGCTAAGTAAGATTGGTCTTCAGTTAGATAGTAGAATGTTTCAGGTTTTCCAGGTCCAATAATATCTACATTTGAAATGTTGATATTCCCAAACTCTGCAAAGTCAGCTTCATAGCTTTTGATAACTTGCTTTAATGCTCTATGTTCAATACCTACCTCAGCAGCAATAAGTCTGGAGTCTACAACTAGAATTGAATTGATGGTTTGTACGGTTAAGTTTGTCATTATATTTATTAGTTTGATTTATTAGTTAATTTAAGAATAGTAGGTGGGGCTTTAGCGCCCCTTTAAAGTTTAGGCTGATTGATTAGTCTTGAAATATAAAAGTAAGGCTGCCCTTATAATGTCAGCTCTTGAACTTAGCTTTTCACTTACTTCAGCATCTATCTTGTCACAGAGGGATTCTGGCATTCTGAGTGAGATATATTTGGTATGATTCATAGTCTTTTAAATGTTTAGGTTAACTTGTTTATCTCCATCAATTATAACATTATGTACCACAGATGACCACTGAAAAACTAATTGAAATGGGCAGCTTTCTAACCATTCACAAAGACCCTTCTCATCAATAGTAAATGCGTATGTTAATGCATCGTACTGCTCCTGGGTGAGGGTCACTACTATTATTCTCTCTTGGTCATTTTTCATATCTTTACCACATATTAGATATCTTTAATCTATCAAGTTATAACCGGCAGAATGTGGGATATTAAAACAGTCTCCCAGTTAATGCAAGATGCTTTTGTTATTATTAACTTATAGAAAACAAAAGGAAACTTACTTCATTATGAAAGACAAATTAACGATTGCTTCTTCCCCTGTTCTTTTTATTATTACTGCATTAGCTATCTTCTTTGAGTCACCATTTTTGCTAGGTATAGTATTTGTTGGATTCGTTATAGATGGCATACTAGATAAAGTTTTATTGAATGCCCTACAGGATTCAGCAGCCTTAAAAGATTTAGAAGTATATGAGATAGCTGATGAGCTAGAGAATCTAAATAGTCAGATAGCTGACTTAAGGAAAGATGTAGATAGAAGGTTCAGTGCTTTTGGAAAAGATGTAGCTGACCTAAGAACGATATCAGAACTCAAATCTAATGAGTGATTACTTACCTCTTCTACTAAAAGAACTCCAGGAAACTCAACCTGGGCTAACTGGAGACCTGCTTTCTGAGTGTGTAGCTACCCTGACCAAACTTGAGAAAGCAGCCCTCATATTCAAGACTACTAAAAACCGGAGTGCTGAGATTATACTCACCAATAGTTATCTAGAATCTAGCTCCTCTCACTTTGATATCTGGGTTGCTGAAATCTATGAAGAGGTTATTGATACCATAAACTTTTCAACAACAGAAATATTATCTAATTTATAGGACATACTATTATGCTTAATTCTCAAATTCCACCTATCACAGTTACTACTGGTGCTATAGCCAGTTATATGAATCTAACACCACCCACCCCCGGCATCTTCTTCAGGTTTGGTAAAGCTAGATTAAGACTTACATTTGATCATGTAGATGAGGAAACCTTTGGTGGACGTTGTATACCTGCTGATGGAGTAATAGAACTAATTACTTCTGTTCTTTCCCCCAAGTTTGAGAGCCTTGTGGCAGATAACAAAGACCCAGAGTATGTTGACTACTCCCAAGGTGAAAGATTAACTCAGCTAAGGGTAGCCTTGATAAATAAGATTATGGAACATGCAATTCTACCAGATTCAACCCTAGCTGAATAACACTAATATGATTACTATTATTACCCTTATTATTTTCACTTTGATTTTATTCAGCTTTGTACTGGGATTACTTGTAGGTAAGTTGATTTTACAGCCTCAGCTAACAGAAGATACCCTAGCTGCCTATACTGACTTCCAGCGTGACTTTGCTGATTTCTCTGACCGCAACTAATCCCACTAAGTTTAATTCAACTAATAGCTTCCTACTAAAAATAGGAGGCTATTTTGTTTGGACAGCCTGCACACCTTTTGCTCCTATGTATTGGTTAATATTGTGTATAGAAAGGTTGAAAGAGACCTAATTAAATTTACATAATATACAAAATGACTACTATTAATCCTCCTTCCAATTCTGCTATTAAACTTACATCAGCTATTAAAGCGATCGCACCTGAAGTTGACTCCACTATTCTTGATGAGCTTTGTAGATTAACCCGCGTACATAATCTTAAATGGGTATCAGATAAGGATGGTAAAAACGCTTACTATGTTATGTCTCAATTATCCCTTGCTAAGGGTTTGGATAAAGAAGACTATATTAACTACTGGAGCCCAATTCAACGACCCCTCGTTAACCAAGGGTCGTTGGAATCCTTACCTGGTAAAGCTTTTAAATTAGAAAAAGAAAAGTTAGCTAATTTCAAAATTCTATACAAAGAGCAAAATGGTGTCTCATTGGGTGGTATTAATTCCCTTTGGGTTGGTGACTTTCTACACGCTTACAGCTACCTAGTTCAAGGACGTTCAGAGGCAGCTAAAGACTTCCAATCTTTAGGAGCTAAATCAATAGAAGTAGCTTCTTCTAATGACATCACCCACGCTATTGAATCAGACTTACAATTAAAGATTATGGAATTAGCAGGCTACTCTAATATCAACCTAAAGTTTGAAGTAGCAGTAGTTGATAGCTTTAACACAGGTAGCCATAGAAGATGGGACTTTGTAGAGAGACTACCTAAAGTTACCAAATTGTATGAGCTAAAATCTCGTACCCTCTCTGAAGATAATGTGCGTTCTACCTTATTTACTAAGAAGTATATTGAGTTAGCTTCTGAACGTTTCCCTGGTAAAGCAATTGAGTTCATCTTCACCAGCCCAAAAGGGATTTCTTGGGAAGCTAAGAACCTTATTCAGGAGGTCAATGAGAAGGCTTCTACCTTATATCCTGGTGTAAAGGTTAAAGTAAGTTTCATAGATACTCAGGAGATTACAGAGAGGCTTATTAGTAACATTCTGAATGACTCGCCAATTGAATCTCACTTCTGGTTTAAGAGGAAGTTAGAGACAGAAGGATTTAATTGTGTAGTAAGTAGTAGGACGGTAGAAAAACTGAATTCTACTATTGTTGATGCTTATCAAACTGGGCGGTTAATCAGAAAACCCAAGACAGACAATGTTATCCAATTCCCAATTCTAAAGAGCGCTAAGGTAGCTTAAATAAAATAACCAATTAATAGAAGCCTCCTCTAACCAGGAGGTTTTTTAATGCAAAAACTATCCCACCTTTTACTATTAGCTTTCAAGTATTATTTAAACATAGAGAGAAAGTTATAAAACACTTATGAGTACTGCAATTAGTAGAGCTTACAAACTATTTCTAAAAGGTTATTCACTACGTTCAATAGCTAAGATATTCAAGATTCCTAAGTCAACTTTATCTTACAAATTCAGAAAGCTTTATGGTTCAGATTACTCAGAGCAAAGGAATCACTGGGGCATCTTACCTGTAATCCAAGAGTACCTAAATGATAAAGATTTATCAGCCAGAGACAAGCAACAGATAAGAGATTGGATGAATAGTAACTTCAATCAGATTGTTGAAAATGAGAAGGCTAACCTAGATAAACCTTTGTATACAAACCGCAAACTCCAACAGCTAACTGAATTGGAATGTAGCTACAGAAAAGGGGACTGGAAGAAACTATTTGAAGATACATTAATCTCCGCGTACTAACTATTAATTCTATTTATTATTAAGGATAAAATTATGACTACTGAATTATTGACAAGCTATATTGATACTGCCTCCTTGGAAGAATGTTTAGAGTTATTTTTTGAGGGAGAGTTTGATAACGTTGACCAATATATTCCCCGCCTATACAAAGATTTAAGTGAACTGAAGCCAGGTAACTCTTTATTTGGTCAGCTTGATTCTGCTGCCCTTGAGTTAGCTCTATGGGGCTTAGAGAGACTACATAGGGCAGCTATTGAATTCCACTTTGTAGGTAGTGAAGCCTCTTGGTTAATACTACGCAACAGCTACTTCCACAGTAAGCAGCAAGGGACTTTAGAAAGCTGGATGGCTGCAACATACCTTGAGGCATTAGGACTACTCTCCAATGAGGTTATGAAGCTGATTTAGGACAGATTTATTAGTTAGATATCTAAACATTATGGGTGCTTCAGGTGGCACCTTTTTTTATGCCAAATAAAGCATTTATGCTGACACAAGTTCAGCGAGATTTTCTAGTATTACTTTTATCAATTCAGCCTCATTTATCTAAACCTCAAATGACTGCCTTATTTAAGGATAAGTTTGAGGTAGAGTTAACAGAGCAGCAACTAAAAACATTAATAACTAAGACAAAGAAGAAAGTTGAGGAACTTCAGAAGAATGAATCCCTAACTTTGGAATTAGCTATCAAAGTTGGATTAGTCAGCTTGCACTCTAAGATTAACCGCACTCTAGCTTTAGAAGAGATTGTGCGGATGGCTAAGGATGGTTACGTATGTCAAACTCAGTCAGCTAAAGGTGAGGTAGTCTCTTATATAAAGCATGAGTTAAAGACAGCAACAGAAGCCCTAAAAGCCTTAAAAGCTGAGTGGTCTGAAGACATTCAGCAGCAAGCTAATTACACGATTGTTGTAGGTGATGCCCAAGTTCCACAAGTAGAGGAGCTTGAGGGGGATGATGAGTTGTGACCTTCAAAATTGATCTGCACCCCAAGCAGAAGGAGATATTCCTAGACCCACATAGATTTAAATTATTAGTTTGTGGTAGGAGATTTGGTAAGTCTCACCTTCTTAGAACCCAAATCATTGTAGCAGCCCTAAGTTGCAGTCTCGCCTATAACCCCAACTTCCCTACTGTTGTAGCCCTAATAATGCCAACATTGAAGCAAGCTAAAGCAGTGCATTGGAAGAGTTTAGTTTCCTTACTGAAAGACGCTCCTTTTGTAGAGTCAATTAATAATTCAGAATTCAGAATAGTTCTAAAGGGTAATAAACCTGACATTATTCTGAGAGGGGCAAATGATGATGAGGGTAATGGATTACGCGGACTTAAGTTTTTCTATGCTGCAATAGATGAAGTTCAAGATATTAAACCTATAGTTTGGGAGGATGTAATTCTTCCTGCCCTTTCAGATACGGAAGGTTCCACAGCAACACTAGTAGGCACACCAAAAGGTAAGAGCCACCCATTATATAAGTTCTATCAGAAGATTAAAGATTTACCTGAATGGGCTTACTATCACTTTAAAACCCGTGATAATCCTTTCTTCCCTATACAAAGACTTAGGTTAGCTAAAGCTCAGATGCCAGCCAAAACATATAGGCAAGAGTTTCAAGCTAGCTTTGAAGACTTTGATGGGCAATTGTTTGACCAAATAGATTCTTCTATACATTATGTAAAAGATATACCTACTGACCTCTCTTACTATATTGGAGGAGACTGGGGCGATCGCAACCCAAGTTTAGTTGTCATTGGATTGAGCCAAGATAGAAGTAAATTTTACATAATTGATTATTGGCTCAATAAGTCTGGTGAGACTGTACCAGAAGAAGTCTTCTTAAATGAAATGGCCAAACTTTGTACTAAATATAATGTGTACAGATGCTACCTTCCTGACGACCGGGGTGGTTCAGTTAAGTCAGCAAGAATATTAGGTAAACGTCAGAATATACCTGGCATGACTAGGGCTATAGAGGTCAGTAGAACTAAGTTAGGACTACTACCAAGTATAGACATTATGAATAATTTATTTTACCAAAATAACCTTTTTATTAAAGCTAGTTTAGTTGAATTGATAACTCAGTTTGAAGACTACCATAGGGCAGTTAATTCAGAAGGAGAGTTAATAAATAAGCCAGCAGACGGCCAAGAAGACCACACTGTTGACGCTGCTAGGTATTGTATTGGCTCTTTATATAACACCGTTCAGAATAAATTACTTAAATATTAAATAATATATGTACCCTAATCAATTACTTCTAGAAACTCTAGAGGCAAAGAATGTTGAGTATGAGCAGATGTTACCTGCACTTCAAGAAATTGACTTACTAGTTTCAGGTGGCTACAAACTCAAGAATTCTATTAGACATTTTATTCATCAAAGACCAGGTGAGGATAATGAAATATATGAAACTAGACTTAAAAAGTTTACCTATTTAAATATCCTCAGTGCCAACATAAATGAGCAGGCCAGCAAACTTGCTAACGCCCCTATGACTATTGAGGGGTTAGACACCAATCCTAAGTTTTGGTCAGCCTTCAGGGAGGATACAGACCTAGCTGGACGTTCAGAAAAGAATCTCATTAGCTTAATCTTTAGAGAGCTTTTAAAGTTCAAAAAGATTTATGTTCATGTTGACAAGAATAAATCAGATATAATTCCCATCAACAAACTACAAGAGGAAGCATTAGGTTTACGCCCCTATATTGTGACCTATTCTCCCCTTCAAGTTATTAACTGGAGTGAGAGTAAAGGTAAGCTTAATTGGCTAAAGATTAGACAGATATCAGAAGATAATTCTAACCCTATTGCTGCTCCTAGAAAGGTCTGTACCTGGACTATTATTGACGCTAATTACATTGCTAAGTACTCAGCATTTGTGGAGCTAGATGGTAAAGGTAACATTACCAAAGTTGGGAATGAGTTAATTAATAATGAAACCACTATTAGCTTATCAGCACCTCCTATAGAGCATGGGTTTGGTACAGTACCAGTTTTCAAAATAGAGTTACCTGATCAGCTTTGGGTTGCTGACCAAGCAGCTAGTAAGGCACTGGAACATTTGAGAACAGATTGTGCAAAGTATGATTTGTTGACAATGGCTTATTTCCAGCGCACCTTCAAACGTATTCAAACACCTGATTCAGACCTTGAGCAAACTTACACAAATGAAGAACCTATACCAACAGGTTTAGCTCATGTAATTGAGTTAGAAAAGTTTGAGTGGTCTGAGCCTCATGGTTACATGATTGAACACATGGCTAAGTCTCTAGAGGCTATAGAAACTCAGGTGAGAGATTTGATAGCTGCTGGTGGAGTTTCGTCTTCTAATGCTGCCTTAAGTCAATCTGGTATTAGTAAGCAGATGGACTTTGTTAAGCAGGAAGCTATGTTGAAATCTTATGGCGAACTTATCACTGATTTCTACCAAGACCTCCTACAGTTAGTAGCTAAAGCAGCAGGTTTAGATGGAAGTAAAATCTCTGTCACCGGACTTAATAGCTTTGAGAATGACTCCCTGGATTCCATGCTAGCCAAGTTAGATTCTGTCTCCAAACTAAATATAGAAACTCTGAAAGCTAACCTACCTCCTTCTGCTCTGAAAGTAGTTTATGAGCAGATGGTGTCGTTATTAGCAGGTAGTTTATCAGCCTCCCAAAAGGAACAAGTTAACAAAGAAATAGAGTTACTACTGACCTCTATTAAGACTTTGGACACTTCTCTTGTATAGAGACCCTCAACACTCCTTAAGACATAACAGACACATTAGCTGTAGAGTTTCGGACTGAGGGTAAACCCACTGGGTAAGGTTTATAAACCAGATAAGTTTTACTGACAACTTAAAAGACAGACACCTATAAAAGGATTATTTAAAATGACACAAGAAGAAATTCAAGCCTTAATTGATGCTTCCCTAAATTCTTTTAAAACTGAAATCAGTTCAGAATTTACCAAAGCTAATCAAGGGCTTGCAGCATCCGTTACTAAAGAGATTAAGAAACTTCAATCACCTCAACCCGCACCAGTAGAATCTACTGAATCTATTTCAGAGAAGTTAACCCTTAAGGCACTGGAGCAGCAGTTGACTGACCTTAAGACACAATTAGCTAACAAAGATTTAGAGACCCTTAGTGCCAAGCGTGGCAGTGCAGTTTCTCAGGCAATTGCTAACAGCAAAGCGTTAAGTCCAGCAGTACTACAAAAAGTCTTCTTACTTGATAACTCAGACAAACTCAAGGAAGAAAATGGTAAGTGGTATGTAACTCAAGGTGACAGTGTTTCAACTTTAGAAGATGCGCTAACTTCTTTTTTGTCTACAGAAGATGGAAAAGCATTTATACCTGCTTCAGGAGTTAGAGGTTCAGATGCTCAGGAAACAAAGGTAACTCCAATTGACCCTAATAAAACAGTTAAGGCAGAAGATGCCTTATTTGAAGCTTTCAGTTAAACAAATAAACAAATAATTAATTACTATAAATTAAATGGCTAATATTATTACTCCGGCTCAATCTTTACAACTTTTAGTAGAAGAAGAAGTCGCTTCACTCCAATTGACTGACTACCCAATGGTCAGCCGTCTTGCTAAGAAAAATACAAGTCAACAAGTTATTAAATGGAACGCAAACTCAGGCGGGGCTACTGCGGTAAGTGAGTCTACTGGAGCAGACGTAACAACCTTCTCTGATGATGATTATATTGCAGCTATCTTGAATATTGGTAACATTAGAATCCGCAGTGCATTCTTACAACAGAAAGAAGATGTTGCTCAAGCTAAAGTAGCTGGTAAAGGTGCTTTACGTGACTTGTTTGCTTCTGACATCAATAGTGCTATTCGTAGCATTATGGAGAAGTTAAGCAACTACATCTATACGGGTGTTGGTGATAATACCACAGGTGGAATAGTTGGTTTGGTTACGGCTGCTGCTGCTACTGGAGCTTATGCAGGTCTTGACCCAGCTACCTACCCTGCTTGGGCTTCTCATGTATCCACAAACGGCACCAACAGAGCTTTGACGGCTGCTTTATTGTATGACATGGAAGTTGCTATTCTACGTAAAGGTGGACGCTTCACAGCTATCTATACAACCCCTGAAATTGCTTCCAAATACAAACAAGTGTTTGCAGCTAACCTAAGTATCACAAACCAACTACCTGCTGGTCAGGCTGATTTGGGTTACACAGGTCTCACGTTTGCTGGTCGTCCTATTATCCAAGACCGCTTCTGCCCTGCAAACACTATGTACTTTGTTGATGAGAGTGAAGTGTACCTATACGGATTTGCTCAAAGCAATACTCAGAGCCGTCAAGGTCTCCCAATTAGTATTGAAGAATTGGCAAAGACTAACCCAGACGCAGACAAATACTCTGTTTCTTTGAAGGCTCAACTTCAACTACGGAACCGCGCTAAGGGTGTAGCTGTACTTTCCGCAATTACCCAGTAATCATGGCACAATTCACCACAGTTCAAGCTGAAGAGTTTGAGAGAATCTTAGGATTCTTTGAGTTTAGTAGTCTGATTAGAAATGAATTAACTTCTAATTATTCTGACACTGTAGTAGACAGAACTTTAAGTATTTTGGATGAGTTGGTGAGTATTGATAATTTGCTAAAAGAATCCCTTGAGACCAGTTTTGTAAAGGAATCTAGGGGTTCTAAACTATCATACAGCAGCCATGTAGCTCACCTGAAATCAGAAGGAACTAGACTATTAACTGAGTTGGGACAATTACTAAGGGTAGGAGTTAATTACAACAAATACTCACCTAATAATAAAAGGTCACAAGTACACTATTACTGGTAACTTTAATGTTTAACTATAGTGTTAAGGCTAGTGGGCCTTTATTTAATAGTAAAGGGGTAACTAAGAAAATACTAGAGGAGGCTCTAGAAGAGACAGCAGAGTTTGCAAAAAATAGAATTAAAAATGTTACTCCTGTAAAAACAGGGGCACTAAAATCAGGTTGGCTTACAACTGTAAACAGGAAATCAGTAACAATATCAAACTCTGTTTTTTACACCCCTTATGTTGAAAAGAAAGTGCAAATGGTAGGTAAAACAATACCAGCTATTGAATTTAACTTACAACAGAATATGGCTAAAGGAATCAATAAATTAAAATGAACCTATACGAAAAGCTGGCTAAGATTGAAAACAAATTAGGGTCAGTAGAGGAAAGGCTAGGGATTCCACAGCGTAAAAATTTATTAGTAAGACATACCTCAACAGACCCTGTTACCCGCGCACCTTTTATAGAAGATACCTTAATTCTACCCAAGCCTTACATAACTTCAGTCGCCCCTAGATTTGTGAATATGCAGATAGCAATTGAAGGGGCAGACTCAATTTATATTACTGTAAATGATTTACAAGTAGAGATTCCCAGAGTATATCCTATTACATTATTTCAACCAGAGGGTAGAACCAGGGCATTATTTATTTTAAATCCTTCAGTAACTTATGGAACTATTAACTATAGTAACCCTACAACTAAAGCTCTTACTAATATTAAACTTTATAGGTCGGTGTATGTGGATGATAGTAACCCTACTATTTATAGATTAATTTTAACTGAGCATAAAGACAAGTAATGAATATACAAACAGTTCGTGCAAAAGTTAAAGAATTTATATCTATTAGGGTAAGAATTGATAAGTGGAATCTAGAGGTACCTGATGATTTATATAGCCCTACCTCAAATAATTATGCCCCAGGTAATACTGCGGTAGCTCTTCCAATACAAAACCTAACTCACATAAGGGAAGGTAATAGAGGTATTCAAACTTCAGTTAGACTTCCCTACAGTATTAGATATAGATTCCCTTACGATTTACCTTATCACTCATTACCTTTTGCAGGTCTAGAGGGAGTACTTAGTACTATACATACTTTGTCCTTACTTCAATCACCAGACGACAATATTAAGTCATTTCAACCTGCTGAAATTGAAGATTCTATAACTGTAGGTAATATAGCTCAACAGGATGGAGATTATATAGTAAGTCTTAACTTTGCTTTTGATGTAGTTTTCAATACAACTGATTTTCCTGACATCTCAGATATTCAGCCACCTGATTATTACATTATTGATAATCCACCTTCTTTATCTGAAATAGCTATCAGAATTAACAGAGCTAATTCTAACTTTACCAAAAGTGATAACTCTACTTATGTAGAAGATTCCACAATCATTATTAATAAATAAAATATGACCTCACTTTTTACAAATTTTAAATCTCCCGGTGTAAGGATTCAGGAGACAACTCAAGGGTATAGAGCGCTTGAGATCGCTTCTTTTGAAACTCACTATATTATTGGTTCCTCTTCAGTTGGAGATTACCTTTATCCTACCCAAGTAGTTTCGTTAGCTGATTTTACCAATCAGTTTGGTGCTAGTCCTAGTGAAGCTTCAGTGCGCCTTTTATTCAGAAATGATAAAAGAGCCATTGTTTACTTTATTCGTACTCCTATAGCTATCAGACATCAAATTGTTGTTGAAACTGCGGCTAATCAAACTTACACAGTTACCATTGCGGGGACAGTAGTAAATTATATAAGCGCTGGTACAGAAACCAAGGCAGCTATTGCTTCTGGTATTATTGGGGCTATTAACTCCTCACCAGTTGCTAACTTGGTCACAGCACAAGCTTCAGACGTTACTGACGCTCTGGTAGTACGGGTAGATAACCCCCTTACAACTGATTTAACTTTAACAGTTGGTACCAATTTAGAAACTGAAGTAATAACCCCTAGTACCCCTGCGGCAAGTGATTACGTTTACTCTATTGAAAATAGCTTTGATTCTGAAGATGGATTCACTCAAGGTTTCTTGATGGCTCCTGAAGCTTTCAAAAGTTTAACTTTACAATCTGACCGCCAATCAGTTGGTTTAGCTATGGAAGCTTTAGCCTCAGATGAAGCATTTGATTGGGTTGCTTTGATTGACTCAGGTGTAGGTTTGACCCCTACTCAAGCTCAAACGGAAGCTTTACTTTATAACTCACCCCAAGGACACTCGGCCTTCTTCTATCCTCACCTAGTAGACCTTGAAGATATCGTAGTTCCTGCTTCTACAGGTGTAGCTGGTTTACACACCAGACGCTTCAGGGAGCAAGGTTTACAACAACCTGGTGCAGGTGCTAAATTCCCAGTTTTGGGGGTTAAAGATGTAGTAACTAAAGTCAACACTCAACAGCAAGAAATCCTTAACCCTCTAGGTATTAATGTTATCAGAAACCTGAGAAACAAGGGAATTGTAGTTTGGGGTATGAGAACACGTTCCAATAGTGAATTCTACACTTTCCTACCAACCAGAATTATTATGAATGTTCTTAATGGAACACTCAGAGATGGCTTTGATAATGATGTCTTCTCCAGTATTGATGGGTTTGGCTTACTGTTAAACGCAATCTCTGATACTGCCTTCTCAGTATGTAATAGATTGTGGAGAGGTAAGCTGCTTTTTGGCGCTACTGAAGCTGAGGCATTTGAAGTTATTTGTAACTTTACCAATAACAGCCAAGCAGAACTTGAGTTAGGTAATGTGATTCTTGAAGTGTACGCAGTTCCCGCCCCTGCTTTAGAGAAACTGTTGATTAATACCATCAGAGTAAGTATTGGCGCTCTACCGCTAAATCAGTCTCAGACGGTTGCTACTCAATTACCTGTGAGTGCTGCTTAATCTAATACATAGTGGGCTTCTGTTTATATAAACTTTAGCCTACTTAAATCTATTAATTAATTAAATAAATAAAAATATGGCAATTTTATCAAATATCAATCCTATTGCTAACTCTGATTTTACTATCAATTTAACAGCAATACCTAATGTATATTGGACAACTTTCAGTGGTATTAAGACTACTCATAAACGTGCAACTTATAGTGATGGTCAATCCCAAGTTGAAAGGATGACATCAGGTGGTACAAAGGCTTATGCCAACATAACTGTGAGCAAGCCTTATGATCCTGAAACTGATGACGTTATCAACAGCTTCATTGCAGATCATGAGGACGGTCTTTCCTTTGACATGAGTGTTACACCTATTAAACGTAAGTCCACTGGTGAAATAGAAAGCAGAGGTACTAAGTCTTGGAAACTGACAGGTTGTAAACTTGCTAGTTCTGAATTGATGGCTGGGGTAGACACTGGAGATGGTTCTAAGACTGTTATAACCACTCTTGAATTCTCTTTTGAATCCGCTACATTTGCATAATAAATAAATTAAGAAAATGGCTAGAAAATTAGTAATTGAAGAAGTAAAGGAATTAGATAAAGCTGAAGTGGTTCAAGCCCAAGAACTACCTGCTAATGAAGAAGAGTCTGGTGAATTCCAAGCTCAGTATAATCCAGATGAGCAGACAGTTGATTTTGAATTACTTGATGGTACTCCAGTACAACTTAAATCCCCTAAAGCTAAACAGTTTCTATTAATGGAAGGGTTTATCCAAACTGCTCCTGAAGAATATAAGACTAATATGTTTGTATTACTAAAACTTGCATCCTTATGTATGACTAAGTTTGGTAGTAAATCTAAATTAACTTTTGAGGAACTATTAGAGGTTTTAGAGGTAGAGGATCTTGAGAGGGTAGCGGCTGCTATATTCTACTTTCAAGATAAGATTACATATCTGGGAAGAAAATCTGCTAATTAGTGTTCAAGAGCAACCAGCTTTTACATATACAGACCTTTGTGAATCTTTAATTCTAGCCACAGGAGGGAACCTTTCTCCCTCCTATTTCTTACTTTTGGATATGGAGATATCTGACTGCCTCTACTATTTATACCAATATATTGATTTACAGAATAAACAGCACTCTAAGAAAGTACAAAGCATGGAGGATAGTAAGTTAGCTGCATGGGGATATTCAGAGGAGTTTATGGAATAGATGGCTACTAATGGAAATAATGTTACGATAACCCTTTCAGCTAAAGATAATGCGTCTGGGGTATTTAAGAATTTAACAGGACTAATAGAGGGGGCTACACTTAGAGCAAATCTTTTATCTAATGCCTTATCAGCAGGTTTATCTAAAGGTGTATCAGCCCTAACAAGCAAGTTTAAAGAAGCTGCGGATATTCAGTTAAATAATATTACAGCAGCCTCAACTTATGCGGCTTTAACAGGGCGTAACTTCGCAGATGCTGAAAAGGTATTCAGTAATCTAGATAAACGTATAAATGAGATAGCCTCCTCCCTACCTGGCAGTACAGAAGAATATAAGAAACTAGCACTAGGAATTCAGGATAACCTTATACCTGCCTTTATAGACGCTAATGGGGTATTTAATGAGGGTGCCTTCCTTGATGGTCTTACAAGTATCACGAGGGGTATGGGATTCCTTGCAGCAGCCTCTAATGTTGCTTCAAAGGATGTTTCTAAATTTACAGCAAAATTCCTTGGTGGTAGTTCAATATCTGAATTGCAGAAATTATTATTTGCTGAAGCCAACCCTGCTTTCTTAAGTTTAGTAGAGAAGAAGTTAGCTACTACTGGTAAGAAACTAGAACAGTTAACGACTAAGGAAAGGAAGCAGATACTTGAAGCAGTTCAAGCTGAACTTGTTACAGAAGACACCATTAAAGCCGCCTCCAATTCAGTTAGCGGGTTATTGGAATCCCTTAAGGATAAATTATTTAACCCCTCTCAAGGTATCTTTGGTTTACTTAAGGATTTAGATGACAAGACTGAAGGCAACCAATCAGTTTTAAATGCATTTAATGATACTCTAAAAGCTCTATTAGGGGACAGTGGGTTATTTAGTACTATAGGTCAAATACTAACTAAATTAGGCATCGATCCTAATGGGGTATTAAAATACCTCAAAGGGGGTATTGATAATGTTACTAAGTGGGCTGAGAATTTAAATGCTATTTTGAGTTTCACTAATTCTTCTAATACAATGGAGGAATTACAATCAAAAGCTAAGTCTTTTGTTTCTAATTTATTTAACTTTGAAGGATTAGGTAAAAAGTTAGGTGGATTATTTAACGAAGGAATATTAAAGCTTCAAAAACTAAACCTAACCCCATTACTAAGTAATATAACCCAACAGCTAACTTCTAAATTTAATGAATTAGTAATATTTATTGAAACTATTAATTATAGAAATCTTGCTAAGTTAATTGGTGATTCATTAAACGGATTATTCCAAGGAGTAAGTGAATTCCTTATCTCTTCTGATTGGGGTAGTAGGCTAGGGACTATAGTTAATGATGCCTTTAAAGCATTAGGTAAATTAGATTGGGGCACCATTTTTAGTAACTTAGGTGTGGTACTAGCTAATGTGCTAAACACTGTACTAAAGTTCCTAGAGAAATTAGATACAGAAGCAATCTTTGATACTGTGATTAGTATTATTGGTGGAATGTTCACAGGTCTAGGAGTCTTTTTAGCTAATATTGATTGGACTTCTGTTGTGGAAGTATTCAAGAAAACCTTTAATACCCCTTTTGAACTTTTAGGTAAAACTATAGGAAATGTTATTGAAGAAGTTAAATATTTCTTAGAAGGCTTTCTTTATAAGTTAACTGGAAGAGATGACCAATCCAGTAAAGACCAAAGGGTGGCAGCTATTCAAGCTGACCCGACATTAGACAACCTACAAAAAGCAAGAAAAATTAGGGAAATAGATAACCCTACCCCTGCTTCAAAGCTTAATAATTATAATAATTATGCTAATGGACTCAATGTTGATTCTCTAATGTCAGCTATCAGTAGAGAGCAGAAAGCTGCCCCTGCTGGCTCCAGTATTGTGATAGCCAACTCAACAGAAGCTATCCTCAATAGGCAGCAACAGTCTCAACTGGCTTCTTCTATAGGTAGAGGAGGTAGTAGTTTAAGTATTGGGTCAATAGTAATCCATACTGCGGCTACTAATGGACAAGAGATAGCTGATACAGTAATGCAGCATATTGCAGATAAATGGGTTGCTTACAGTCAAAATACTATAGCCACAGCTACTATATAACCTTTCCCTCCTTTACCAAAGGGAGGGTTTATTTTTTTAAGTAATAAAATATGTCAATCAATCCTAAAGTACTTGAGGGGTTAAATCCTGGTGAGCGCACCACAGATACTTATGCTTATCTTGTAGATAGTTTAAATAAAGAAGTCTTTACTTTTTTATATAACCCAGAAGAAAAAGTATTTAGTAGAAGTGCTAAGTATAGTCAGGCTATTACAACTTTAACATCTCTCCCGGCACAGCAATATAATCACACCTCTGGGTTAACTTTACAATTAGGTAACTTAATTCTAGAGACTTATGGGGAACGTAAAACTTGTAAGTTACTTTTACAAAAGATTCAAGCCCTAATGGTAGCAGATACCTCTAAAGGTAAGTATGCTCCTTCCCCTGTAACTTTTAAGTGGGGTAAAGATTCCTTTGGCCCAGCAGTTATTACTGATATCCAGATTACTGAAACAGGATGGTTAAATGGTGAAGTTGCCTCAGCTAGATTAGATATTACTTTACTGGAAGTACCTGGTAGCCAACTCCCTGACAATGTGAAATCAGAATCCACAGGAAGCCGTCTAAAAAGCGCTTTAAGTACCCCAGTTCTACTAACTGATAGACAAGCCCAAGAAGGAAATATAAAGGCTGTAGCGTGGCTTAAAGCTAACGTTAAAAAGCTTCCTGAAAACTTATCTACTTTGGTTAAATCTAATAAATATAAACTCTCTGTAGCTAAGAATGGGACAGTTTCAATGTTTGATAGTAAGGGTAAATCTTTAGGGACTGTTGGGATGTATAAGAATGACAAGCTGGATGTATCCACAGGGAATTTAATAAAGAAATAATATGAGTACACTACCTCTAAATAACCCTTTAACTATTCCAAAGTCTATTACCTTTAACGCTGGGGATTCCTTAACTAATATAGCTAACGAAGTGTTAGGGGATTCTACTGCTTGGCGGGAGTTGGCTGTTATGAATGATTTAGATATTTTTCAGATAATTGAAGTAGGTCAAACTCTAACTATTCCTACTCCAGAAGTAGCTGAACGTAAATTTAAGTTAGCCGCCTCTGCTCAAATCTTAGATATTAACGATAAAGTTCAGACTACTATTACAGAGATTACTGAATCAAGGGAAGCCAAAACAATATTAAAGTTGTTAGGTACCAGTCAAGAGAATATCCTTAGAGATGTAAACCTATCCCTTTCTGGGTTAGCTAAAGGAGTTGCCCCAAGCTCACAAGATGAATTAATTTATAAGTTAAAAAGCTCTAAAGAAGGCTATACGGAAACTCAACCTGCTTGGAGACTTTTGGAGTGGATTTTATAAAATATGAGTCAATTTAATAATCAAAATCCCAACCTATCTCAAGATTTATTAGAACCATATTTGAAGGTAACTATAGGTAGTAAAGGAAGCACTGAAGGAGAAACATTCACAATTGGGGATGGAAGGCTCATTAAGGCTAGTGTAACCCTCGCAGAAGGTAAAGCTCAATCAAACTGTAGCTTCACTGTCTATGACCCTCAGAAGAGACTTGCAGATAAGTTTTTTAGTTATGTTGAATCTGTTGATGGATTAGACCCTGTTGAAGCAGCCAGTGAATCAAATAATAATGCCACACCCTCTGCAACTTCAATAACCAACTCAGTAATTCCTGAAGCTAATTCAGGCTCTAATATTACTGGAAAAGTGTTATTTGAGAAGACTAAAGCTACTGTGTTTAATGACACTATGGGGTCAATGAGTAACAGGTTGTACCCTGATAGAGACTTAGGTTGCGCCATGAGATATAACAACCCTGCTGCTGCTAGACAGTTTGGTTCTGAGGGTATGTTTACTAACCTTAAGTTTGGGGATAAAGTAAAAGTTACCAATCTGGATAATGGAAAATCTGTTATTTGTGATATCCAAGATTGGGGGCCAAACCCTAGATTAGCTGATAAAGGTATTGACCTTTTTACTAGGGCTTTTAATGAACTTAGTAACACTCAAGGTTATCAGGCTGCTTTTAATATTGGGGTATTAAATAATATTAAAGTTGAGCTTGTTGAAAATGCCACCACTACTTCAACGTCCTCAACCAGTAACCAAACTAAACAGCAAACTACTACTCAACAAAGTAATCAAACTAAAGCTTCTCAAGTAGCTAATTCTTCAGTTCCAGACTATACAGTAGACTCTAGTCTTTCTGTTAATATGAGGGCCACTTTAGATACTATAGCCTTTGCTGAAGGGGCTAAATATAATATGATTTTTGGTGGGAGTACTTTTAGTAGTTATGCTAAACACCCAAACAAAGTAATTAAATTAAGTGGTTATGCCTCTAGTGCTTCTGGTAGATATCAATTTTTAAACACCACTTGGGCTGGTTTACAAAGTAGCTTAGGTTTACCTGATTTCTCCCCAATATCCCAAGATAAAGGAGCAGTAGAATTAATTAGACAAAAGGGGGCTGTAAGTGACGTAGAGCAGGGTAACTTTGAGTCTTCTATAACTAAAGTTAATACTGTTTGGGCATCCCTTCCCGGTTCACCTTATGGTCAACCTATAAAGAGTATGTCTAGTTTAAAAACTTACTATCTTAGTAGAATTAAATTCTACAAAGAAGGTGGAGTTAATAATTCTAATGTTGCCCCATCTGTAGCAGCTTCTCAATCCCCTGCTACTGCGGCTACTCCTACTGTTAAGACTTTGGTGGGTGCCCAAATTACAATTGAGATGGGTTACCAAGGTAAAGCGATCGCAGCTTATTCTTTCATTCACACTGGAATTAAGTTTTCCTTATTTGAACCTGATGCCCTTGAATTTACTGGAACTGCTGCTACTTTTGTTTTAACTCAAATAGTTAGGAATACAGTTTACACTAATCTAACCCTCAAAAAGATAGCTCAAAAGATTACTGCCAATTATGGTATGAAGCTTGAGATGCCTGAAGATGGCCCCTTATACTCTAGGTTTCCTCAAAGGGGAATCACAGATTATGAGGCACTGTTAATTGAGGCTAGGAGAATTGGTTACAGAGTTCACTGTGTTGGCCCTACTTTATATATAGGCCCACGTAAAGGTTTAAAAGCTGACCAGAATGTTTTTGTATGTGAGTATGGTACAAACTTGGGAGGTACTTTTACTGTATCCCACCAAGCCCAAACTTCTAGTTCAGGAGGCGCAAGGTCATCTAAACCTGGGGAGACTACTTCAGTAGGGGAAAGGAAGTTTGAGATTAACCCTGATACAGGGGTGATGACTCAAAAGAAAAAAGAGAATGTTGTTGGTACTGGAGGAGATAATTTACCTTCTACCACAGGGGCTATAAGTCCTACCCCTGCTCCTACAACTACAGGTACCACTGATACTGCTGATAGTCAACGGGCAAGCGATGAAAGCAGAATTAAAGGTATTCTAGCCCAAGCTGAATTCCCTACTACTCCTGAAGTTTTAACGCTTGACCCTGATACTCTGTTTCTAACAAAAGGTATTAGTGACAAGCTTGATAGATTGTGGGTGGTTGATAGTATCACACATACTTACTCTGGTGGGAGTTTTCTTAGCAAAGCTACCTGTTATTCTCCTTTGAAAAGTAAGGCCCCCACTACTGATATCCCTGCATCTTCTACATCTATTACTAACCCAGTTGTGGGTACTACTAGTGAAAATATCACTAAAGCTCAGGCAACTGGAAGCTTTTACTTATTAGTGGTTAGAACTGGCAAAAAAGATAGCTTTGGATTAGAACTTCTTAATCTTCTACTTGTAGATTCACAAGGTAATGTTAAGGGTTCAGTTAATGCCTCAAGTGGTAGTGGGGGTAATCAAACCTTTGCTGGGCCAGGTCAGACTACTGCTGGTTCTGGTGATCCTTGTGAGGAAGGTTTATATAACTTAGGTTCTGAGGTACCTGGGGTATCTGCGGGAGTTGGGGCAATTTTTATCCCTATGAATCCCACTTTTAGTACAACTAGGAGTGCTATTGGTTTACACCTAGATGCTAATAGGCGCACATCCCCAGGTAGTGCAGGCTGCATAACCCCACATACTTTAGCTGAATTTAGTACAGCTAGAAAATGGATTAAAGATAACAATATTACCACTATTAGATGTTACTGGGGGATTAGTCCTACTTTTGGAAATACTATATCGAAGGAGACTAAGCCTACATCTAATGCGTCAATAAATTCAACCTTACCTACCTCTAAAAATCAGGCTCTTTATAATGCTGCTATTGCTTGTAGGGGATTTGATACCACTGCTGGCCCCGGTAAGGGTAATATAGCGTGTGTTTGGGCAGTTAATAGAGTACTTGAAAAGGCTAATATTCCTAACCCTTGGGGTAACTCAGATGCAGTAGCTGTAGCTCAATCTAATCTTGAATCTGGCAAAGGGATAAAGATTAATTCTAATGAAGCTGCTCCAGGGGATATTGCTATATGGAATAGGCCAGGGGGTCAACATATAGGTATAGTTTTAGGAGATAAAATAATCTCAAATTCATCCTCTAAGAGAAGATTTCTTTGGGAGTCCCCGGCTAGCTCTTATGAAAACTTTTATAAAGTAAAGACCAGTTATTATAGATTAAGATAATGAATCCTATATTTGAAATATTAAATCAAAGCAGGTTAGCAAATCAAATTGCCTTAGATAATGTTGGGAGAATGCCCTATCCCAGTTTGGCTGTGGTCACTCAAAATAAAGACGACCAAAACAAACGTAGGATTAAGGTAGCCTTCCCTTCTTCCCCTAACTTAGAAAGTGATTGGATTAGGAGACTTGATATAGCTCCTGGGGTAGATGCTAACTTACCCCCTATTGGTTCAACAGTAATAGTATTCTTTGTGGATGGATTGGAAAGTAATGGATATTATCTTCCTATCATTAATGATACTAACCCTCCTAAAGATAAGCAGGATATAGCTAATGATTATTACTCTACTATTCCTGGTAATAGAACAGTAGAAGTTGGTGGAGATGATTCCCTTAAAGTTGAAAGTAGTATGAATATTGAAGCTGGTGGGGATATTAATACTACCACCCCAGATAGCGTCAATTTTGACTCTAGCAAGGGCTTTAATGTAACAAGTGAAAGAGACATCATGATGAACTGTTTGAATGCCTTAGTGCTTCAAGCAGCCTCTTATCTTCGCTTACAAGCTGGCCCCTCTAATTACATTGAACTGGGGGCTAACGGTTTATCTAAGATGTCTGGTAATTGGACAATTAACATGGGTGGAGGTAATTTGAACTTCACAAATGTAGGTAACTTTACAATCAACGGTAAGAAAATTGTAGTTACGGGTGGGGTTGATACTGATGGGGATACAATTACAAACCCTGGTTGGTGATTTAATTAATTAAAATTTATGACAACTCAAGGTATTAATTTTCCTCTTGCTATTGACCCAGTGAGAGGAAATCTTATTGTAACTAGTGAAGCTGATTTAATCAAAGGACATATACTCAGTTGGCTGCAAACTGAAACTAGAGAAAGAATAATGGTTCCTAATTATGGAAGATCAGACTCTCTATTCACTAGTATTTCTAATATTTCTCTCATAACATCTGAATTTAAAACTGGGTTAGAGAAATACATTCCTGACGCTGAATTTGAAGTTGATGGAACAATTAATGACCAAGGTGAAGCTGTGATTCTAGTCTACTGGTCATATGGAGAAATTGAACAAAACCCTATAAAAATTACTATTTAATATATGGCTGACATTATTCTAGACTCAATTCTGCTTGACCCAAGAAATGAAACAGACTTAGTAGAGCAAGCTAAATTAAAGGTCTACAACGCCTCTGGTGGTCTGTTAAATGATTTTACTGAGAATTCCCCAGTAGCAGCACTAATACAAGGTCAAGCCTTTGCTGGGGCTGAATTACTTTACTATGTAAACCAGTTACCCTTAGCTCTAGTAATTGACTTCCTTAAGGTTACTGGAGTCACCCGCAGTTCTGGGACCAAAGCTAAAACTACATTAACTTTTACCATCACTTCTCCTCAGAGTATTATATTCACAATTCCTGAAGGGTTTGAAGTAGTCGATAGTGATGGTAGACTTTCCTTCTATACTGATGCCCCCTTAGTAATTCCTGCGGGATTGACTTCTGGAAGTGTAACTGCCACTGCTGAAAAAGAAGGTTCTGAGTACAACATCTCAGCATACTCTATTACTGGAATAACCCAACCTTTAACTTACCTTGCCGGGGTAACTAATATAGAACCAGCATCCGGCGGCTCAGATGAAGAAGCTCAAGCTTCTGCTATTACCAGGGCACTTAATCAAATGAGGCTTAGAAATTTAGTCTCAGCTAATGATTATGAACAAGCTGCTGAGGCTTTACTGGGTAGTGGTTCCCTTGCTAAAGCTATAGGGCTACTTGGTAGAAATAAAGTTACCAGAGAACTTGGGGCTGTTCATTTATTTCTCCTAAATGCAAGTGGTGAGCCAGCTAATGACGCTCAACTTTCTTATGTTAAATCTGAACTATCTGATAAATTACAGTTAGGTACTAGCTTATATACCAGTCCTATAGAATTAGTTCCTGTTAGTGCAGAATTCACAGCTAAATTAAACCCAGGTGTAGATCCTGAAGAAGCTTTTGACAACTTATGGGAAGCTTTTCAAGAATATCTAAGTCCTAATAGTTACCCTCTGGGTCAAGATTTAATTTTCTATGAAGTAGGTTTTGCTTTACGAAATACAGGAGCAATAAAAGAGGCTGGGAATCTTACATTAAACGGTTCCCCTTCAAATATACCTATGCCAAATGATTACACCCTTCCTACCCCCTATTCTCTATTTATACAATTAGTAAATGAAAATGGAGTTGTATTTGAAGGGCTTAGAGGGATAGGGGAACCACCTGAATCCTCTGGGGGCTTTGTTTAATGCAAACTTATGAAGCTTGGAATTCAGGCAAACCAATTTGGGAAAGATTACCTGAATGCTACAAAGAAAATGATATAGCAGAATGGTTGACCGCTTACTTTGATTCTCTACTAGTTGATACTAAAGCCAAAATTGATGACCTTCCTAGACAACTTAATCCTTTAGAGTGTGATGAAGTTTGGTTAGATGTTCTTGCCCCTCTATGTGGCTTTACAGAAGTGTATTGGGATAGAGCCTGGCCAACTTCAGCCAAGAGATTATTAATATCTAATTCATACATTAATATATGGCCAGGTAAAGGTACTAGAGAAGTATTAAGCCTGGTACTAAACTGCTTTAGTATTCAACATTTAATAACTAGCAGGGGAGACTTCATATTAGGTACTTCTGTTACTGGTGATTTTCTAGGTACTAGTGCTTGGGAATATATTATTTACCTACCAACTATATATAAAAATAAGTCACAGCAAAAATTAACTGAAAAGTTAAATACCCTCTATGGCCCTTGCTGGTGCAGTACTGAAATTATATTTGATGATAGTTATTTTTCTTAAAAACTTTATTAATTCAATTTAAATAAATGACTCAAATAGTAGGAACACTAAAAGATTCTGCTGGAAATAGTATTACAGGTAAACTTATTGTTGTATTAGCTGGTACCTTAATTGACGATTCTACCACTCCAGATACAGTCTATTTACCTCAATCATATACTTTTACTATAACATCGGGTGCCCTTGATATAACCCTACCACAATCTGAAACTTCAAGGATTACTTATAACTTTCAATTCTTTAAAACTGATGGTGTTGGTGAAATTATTGAACCAGCATTAATTAAATTTGATGCTTTGGTTCCTAATATTAGCCCAGTTCAATTTGCATCATTAGTACCTACAGGTCTAGTAAATGATGTACTAGATACAGGTGCTTTGAGAGTTGCTAGAATTATTTCAACTACCCCCGCACTTGCCCAAAACATTGGGGGGCCTTTTCCTCAAGGGGAATATAATCCTTCTACCACATACAAGTTCAGAGATTTAGTAACTTACCTGAACAGAACTTACATCTCAAAAGATTTAAACCCAATTACAGGTGTAACCCCAACTGTTACTGTTAGTTGGATGAATTTACCTATAGAGCCTGATGGTTCTCTAATTTTAGCTGATGATACACCTTATGGTGTTACTTGGGATGGTTCAGGTAAAGCTGCTTCTCAAGATGCTGTTTGGGAAGAAATACAAACCGTTAAGGGTACTATTTCTACAAAAGCAAACTTAATTTCCCCTATTTTTAGTGGGGATGTAATAGTACCTAACCAAACATTAGGAGACGCTTCTACAAAGGCTGCTAATACTAACTTTGTTGCAGCAGGGTTAGCCAATAATACTACTACTACAAATGCTGCTTTAGCTTTAAAAGCCCCTTTAGCCTCACCAACTTTTACTGGATCTGTAGTTGTACCCTCGCAAACTGCCGGAGATAACTCCACAAAAGCTGCTAATACTAATTATGTGGACTCAGCTATAGGTGTAGTTAATTCAAACCTAACCACAAACTATGTTTCTTATCCTGCTTTAAATAATCAGGCTTATGTAGCACGTTGTACGAGAACATCTAATCAGACTTTAACTTCGTCAACTTTCAATAAAATAGCTTTCAACTCTAAAACAGAGGATACTTCCAGTATTTTTGACCTACCCAGTTCAGCATTTTATTTCACATCTGCAACCGGAGGTTGGTATCAAGTATCTGTAAACGCTGAGGTAATTTTTAGTAGTGGTTCTGCTTCTGATGCAACACTTATAGTTTCACTATTTGTAGACAACAGTGAGTATATAAGAGGTTATAGGGTAACAGCAAACAATATTGCTACCACCACATTAGCTGGAAGTTTATCATCTTTAATAGCGGTAGCCAATGGTTCAATTTTAGACGCTAGGGTTTATGTGATTCATACTAGTTCAACAATAACTTTACAACCAAACGCAAGATTACATTTAGTTAGAATTAGAACATAAGCCGCATTAGATATTACTAAATTAAATTAAATTAAATTATAATGGTTAGAATTGTATTTCAAAATGGAGATATCTTTACTGCTGAACATGCCAATGCTATCTCCAATCCGATAGTGGATGGTGATGACTTTATTGGACATGGCCCCAAGGTTTTAGACTCTTATTTAGACGATACCCCAGGTCAAATTAAATCAAATTTCTATAGCTTCTACAACAGACTAAAGGTTAGTCACACATCAGGGTTAACATTTAATTATTTAGGTGGGGTAGTTTTATTAGCAGATGGTACTTTAGCTAGTATCAATCCTGGTAGTATTAGTGTAGCTAATAATGTTACCCGCTACATATATGTTGGTAGTGATGGTACTGTTCAATCTGCATCTAGTTTACCTAATATAAGCTTCCCATTAGCTAAATTAACTACTGCTAGTGGAACTCTTTCTGGTAGCATAACTGACCTCAGAGACAAAGTAATTGATAGAGTAGCCCCGGCTGATATACCTGTTACTCAGTTAATTCCTCCTGGGGCATCAATGGAGTTTTCTGGGACAGCATTACCTTCAGGTTGGTTATGGGAAGATGGTAGCTTCTATGCCCCTTCCGCATACCCTGATTTATTTGCAGCAATTGGTTACACTCATGGACAATCTGGAGTTAATTTCAAAGTACCAGATAGTAGAGGTAGGACGACTATTGGTGCAGGTGCAGGTTCAGGGCTAACTAATAGAGTACTTGGACAAACAGGAGGAGTAGAGAATGTTGCTTTAAATGTAGCTCAAATCCCTTCTCACACACATGGCGTTAACGACTCTGGGCATAACCATTCAATTAATGAAGCTGCCCACTCGCATGGCGTAAGTGACCCTGGTCATGCTCATGGTGTATATGACCCTGGTCATTCTCATGGTGTAGCTGACCCAGGACATGCTCATGGTATCTATGCCAATACAACAGATGGTGGCAGCCAACAAAGAGACCAAACAGATGGATTTCTAAGTAAAGCAAATGTGGCTATAACAGGGGAAGATACTGGCGGTAAAGCTCATATAAATACAAACCTAAATGGCGTTGCCTTAATCACAGGTAATACTACTAATATTGGTATTTATACTTCAGGTACAGGTGTTGCTATTTACGGCTCAGGTACTAATATTGGTATTAATGGTAATAAAACTAATGTTAGCTTGAATGCTGCCGCTTCAGGTATTAGTATTAATGCTCAAGGTGGTAATGGCTCACATGAGAATATGCAACCTTGGCTAGCAAAAAATAAGATTATTAAATTTTAAAAAATTAAAGTTTGCTTTAAGTTAATAAAGCAAACTTTTTATTTATTTTATAAATATGCCAACTCAAAGAATTATTAAATCTACATTTATTGGGTTAAATGGGGTAACGACTTTGGAGTTCTTGCTTCCGTTACTGCTTATAGGTATAGAAACCCTTTAACTTACGCTGATGCTACTTTACCTACTACTGCACCTTTAGACACATTAACTGAAATTGCAGGAGTTCAACCAATTATGTTCTTTAAAACTGCTGCTTAAATATATGCCAATTTACTATAGAATGCCTACTGAAGCTAATGGTAATGTGTGTCAAATGGTAGATGAGTTTGACAATCACAGAGCTTACACTATTGACTGCTCTGAGATTGGTACTGCTACTATGAGAGCTACCCCTCCTAGCCAAAATTGGATTGATTTAGCTTTAAGAATTTACTTTGAATATTCTTTAGAAAAAGAAGCCCAAGCTAATGCTGATGCTCTAGAAATGGAGCTACAAGACTACTATCTTATGTACCCTGAGTATGATCCAAGTTTAGGTAGCTTCTCTACTAATCAAGAGCAATATGTAATTGATAACCAACCCACTACACCAGAAGAAATTGATGCCTTAATAGCATTAGTTAGAAATGATGATATATGGGTGTAAGACCCCTAGCCTCCTTAATTGGGGGCTTTCTTTTTTTGTAAATTTATAAAATTATCATAATAAAATGACCGCACAAACAGATAAACCTCAAATTCCTAAACAGGTTAATTACATTAGTGTTTCTCCTGATACTGAATCTAAAATAGTTGACCAAATATTAACCAACGCAAGTGGGGTTGGCTTAGGAATTATTCTTACTCTTTTAAGTTTAGTAGTGCTAGCCCGATGGTTAGGTTTAAATGCCCTTATTACAAAATGGATGGAAAAGCTAGAATCAGATTCCCAATCATTTAGGTCACTTGCTAATAGCGTACAGAATATGTCTATTGACTCAAAGACTCACCATAACAAGTATGTGGAAGACCATACTAAAATTGTTGAGGAAGTCAGAGAAGTAAGAGAAATCACTAAAGAAATCTTATACAAAGTTGACAAAGCATAAGTTGATTTTATTGCTTGAAGGGAAATAAAAAGAGAAGGTTTGGGGATGACCTTCCCTATTTAAATTATTTAATTTTCTAGGCAGCTTCTAGTGAGGTGGTAGAGAGATAATTAGTTTCTATTTCCCTAACTTGTAGTAGTTGAAGATTGAAGGCGGCTTCTACAGCTTTTATAGGTTCGCAATCTCTACCATCTATAAGTCTTGTCGCTAGATTCTCACAGCACTCTAAATCCCTTAAATCAGTGAGAGATAGGAAATCTCTAGGGTTAGCTGCACCCAAGATTTCTTTCAGCTTCTTAGCATTGTGATTGAATAGTAGTTTGTAGAGTTTATCTGTGGCGTTCTTGTAAAGCCACTGACCCTTAGAAGTCTTGCTTAGGTTGTGTCTAGTTATATAATCAGCCATAGCCTCTGTTAGAGTCCTTCTGGTAATTATGGTCGATGCTCTCAACTGTTGGTGCTTCTTATCAGCAGATGTATATCCGGTGATTCCCTGAATGTAAACCCGAATTCCTATAGCTGAGGTGGCAACCAAGTATTTGATAGCTTCTGAATTCCCCTGCATAGCGTAGTGGGCTATTACAGCAGCGCAAACTAAATCTTTAATAACCTTGGGGGATGAGCTACGCAACAGGGTTAAATCCTTACCTACAAAGGCTTGTAAGCATTCTGAAGGGGCTGAATGCAACAGTGAGTCAATTAACCTAGATATGCTACTTTTATTAACTCCACACACCCTGGCTAATCCGCTAACACTCATACCACTTTCACCTGTGGATTTATCAGTATAGAATTCAATATTATCTTGGGTTTCCTTAATTAGATTAGACATAAAATTGATAATTAATAATTTAATTTATACTAATAACTATAGCAAATTAAATTATTAATTACCGCTAAATGAGGGCACTAAATAGGTACTTTATAATTGTTTGTTTGTCATAGGTTTCATTTCTTCTATTATGTCTATATAAATTCCTTGGATTAACCCCATACCCGCTATTACCGCCGGTTCTGTAATCCCTTCTTTAATCTTTTCTAGATCCATATTTTTTGTCTCTAGAAAAGAAGCAACTAAAGCGTAAGCATGTCTAGCGTCATAACTTTCTCCTTTTAGTTGTCCATCCCTCAATATTTCTGCTGTCTGCTCAATCACTCCCCTTACCCATAAAAGACAAGGAATCATATAATTTTCAAGGCTATCTTTGATATGAGCAGATAAATTACTCTGTGAACTAAATTGAGCCGCATGTCCTTTTGCCACTGTAATTTTAGCTGATATGTGTATATCAACCATTATTAAGAAATCACTGCAATTTCTTATAGAAGTAATTTCTGGAGCTACTGTCATAAAACTTACCTATTCAGTGCAGAACAATTAGGGAGAAAAGCTTGATTTTAGTAATCTACCCAAGCAAACCTATTGCTGAGGTTTCCTAAGATACCTCAACACGCCAGTTTTATTGACAGGGGCGTGAGCTTAATCACAATAGCTGTCTATTACTTACAGACTGTATCAAGCTTATTCAGTAAAAGCATTAGTGTCAATATTTACTCAGTTGCTCCTATCCTGAAGGAGCTTGTTGATTAATTCTTGCTGCTGCTTTAACTGCTCCTTCAGCATGTCTATCTCTGACTGCTGTACTAGCTGAGTACTGGCTGGTAACTCAGGATTGATTTGCATAGCTCTATCATTTATGTCCTGATAGTGTTTTTGACTTACCATCTCACCATGACCGCACCAAGCACTGACTATTTTCTCATCCCGCCCTAAATCAAATATCTGGTGGGTAATGAATGTATGTCTGGTATTGTAGGGCTTGAGGTATTTGGTAAGCTTGCCTTGCTTCATCAGTTGAGGAATAATCCCTTTATTACCATACGTCCCAGCCCAGACTGTATAGAAAGTTGTACCTAATATTATCTTGCCTGTCTTTGATTTAAAAACTACTTCATTAGGCTTACCTTGAGGAATTGACTTTAAAAGGTTCCATAGTTCTCCATCTTTAGGTAGAGGAAAACGCCTAATTACACTTTGATTTCCCTTTGCTGTTTTTGTGGGGTAGAAGCCTTTAGTTCTTCTGTCGTAAGTGCGCCTAATTAAAATCTCCTCATTGTCCCACCTTACATCGCCCCACATAAAAGCAATAGCTTCCCCTGTACGCACCCCAGTAAGGAACTTAAACTTAATGAAGTTATACCAGTGCATTGTATGTTTGACACTCTCTAGGATGATTGATACCTCATCCCAGCTATAGGCTTTTGACCTGTCTAAAACATCGTCATCACTCTCTGTTTCAACTTCATCTTGCTTTTTACCTTTAGCCCCTAACTGTTTTATCTCATCTGCCATACCATCAAAGGGGTCATAATTTATCAGCTTACTTTTTATAGCAAGCCTATAAGCTTTTGATAGATGGCTGATTAATTTTTTAACAGCAGGTAAGTTTCTATTCTCAACCAACCAGTTTCTAATTTTTACTGCATCCTCAGACTTTGTAGACTCTAAGGCTGACTTAATAAAATTAGTAAAGGTTTCCCTAAAAGCTTTGGAGTAAGTTGTTTCCTTCAACGTTGGCTTTATAACCTCACAATAGCTATACCAAATTTCCATTAGTGATAGCTCAGGTTTAGGGGGTAATTGGTCATCTGAAGTTACAGTGCTACTTGCTAACTTCAGATTTGACCTTAACCCATATTTCTTTAAAATCTCCTGGTAGTATCCTAAGTTGAAGTTACCTTGTCCATCATCAAACTCACCCTCCTCAAGTTCTATTTGTAACCTCTGCTGTAGCTTCTCAGCTATAGATTCCCACCCATTTTCTAGGAGAATACCTGTGGCTAGTTTGATTTGGTTTTTGTTGCAGTAGTTTCTAGGGAAGCAAGCTTTTACTATCCCTGAATCAACCCTAACTGTTACTTGCCCCTTCTTAGCCCTACCTTTAACTGATTTAAGGTTATTTACCATGATGCTCAAAAGATGCTCAAAAGAGCTAATATCAGTTCTGAAGTGAACGGAATATAGGCATTATAGGGCTTAAGTGGGTTTCTTGCAGATTTCGCACAAAGTTAGGTTGATTCAAGGTTGGACAAACAACAGGCTACATATCCATTTTGATCTAATTCCCAGACTATGAGCCTGTTTTGTCAAATTAGGCAATTGGTTTGCATACCTCTTTGTGCGATTTTATTCAGAACATGGGATTGTGTTCATGATCCCAACATTTGCGATCGCGCCAGTTTCTTCCAGTATGTTCACATTCAGATGCATTATCTATCCAAGGAATCGATGTAGAGTGGTGCGAAGTTCCAGCAAAAGCAAAGAAGCCAGCAGTGAATAAGGGCAATAATAAGGATAAAGTTATCAATGTAAAAATCGGGAGAGCAATTAAATATGCAGTTAGCAGCACAATATTAGTATGAGTCCAAAAAAGTGCGCCTATTTTATTGTTTTTTTGGCTATTTTTTGAACTAGTTGTTGAATTTGAGAAAAGCATAATGCAACCCTATGAATGCCGATTTATATAGCAATCCATCTGTTTTCCCAAGCCAATTTGACTCAGAGCTAGCCGCATTAAGTGTTTGCTCTCAGCACATTAGCAAAGATTAAATAGAAGTTCTATACAATTACGGATTTTTACGTAAGAACATTATTGAAGCTATGTAGTCTGATGTCAAAGTGTAAGTGATGACTTCTTAAAAGTTTCAATCTTCGGGTGCTAAAAAGGGTTTTTCATGAAAATCTCTTGAAGTTGTGGCGCTTGCTTTTGCGTAAATTCTGGCATGTTTAAGTAATATCAATTCTATATGAAGATGCGTCTAATACCAATTTGAAAAAAGAATGCGACAGATGGGTGGGGGCACAAGATTGTTGTGCCCTTACGAATAATTGATGTGTCGCAAAGATTATTTGACATCATGTCCGGTTAAATAATTGTCATTGCGTACCGCCCTTGGCGTTCCCGCAGGGTACGAAGAGAAGCAATTCCAAAAGCCTTGCGATTGCTTCGCTTCACTTCGTTGCACTCGCAATGACATACGAAAAAGTGGGATGCTCCCTACGAGTTCTCCAATGGAGTAGCCGCAGAGTCGCGGCTAGGGACAACCTTACAACCTTACGCGATGATCATTTAAAACAAATCCAAATCTGTGACAGCACCAAGACTGCTAGAAGATACCAGTTTTGCATATTTGGCCAACACACCTTTAGTATAACGGGGGGTGGGAGGTTGCCAATTAGCACGGCGGCGGGCTAATTCTGATTCAGATATATTCAACTGCAACAAACGAGCAGGTGCATCAATGGTAATACTATCACCTTCTTCCACAAGAGCGATCGCACCACCAACTGCTGCTTCTGGAGCCACATGACCAACCACCATGCCGTAAGTACCACCAGAAAAGCGTCCGTCGGTAATTAATCCCACTGCATCACCCAAACCAGCCCCGATAATCGCCGAAGTGGGAGCCAACATTTCCCGCATTCCAGGGCCACCCTTGGGCCCTTCGTAA
>NZ_JAYGHE010000043.1:0-14182 GCF_034931145.1 Nostoc sp. UHCC 0252
TTATTTATTCCTATCAGACGCGATTCATCGCCTCTCTAAATAACTCCTACCTTTTGCCAAGCGTTCTGCACAGCTTTTTGCTCATCACTGCCATTACCGTAGAGTTCGCCAGCAACTTGAATAGTGACGCTAGCAGCTTTTTTAAAGTCTGCTTTGGCACGCAAGCGATCGCGTAAAGCTATGTACCAGATTTTACCAACTTTTTCCCAGGTATAGCCGCCAATTTCAACAGCCGCTAGATAAAAGGCATGGTTAGGGATTCCTGAGTTGATATGCACCCCTGCATTATCTTCAACCCCAGTGTATTTATCTTTTATATGGGCTGGTTGAGGATCTTTACCCAATACGGGATCATCATAAGCTGTTCCCGGTGCTTTCATCGATCGCAGGGCAACACCATTGACAGTCGGGACTAAAAGCCCTTCACCAATCAGCCAATCTGCCTCTTGTGCAGTTTGATTTTTGGTCTTTTGTTTCACCAGGCAACCGAAGACATCAGAAAATGATTCATTGAGTGCCCCTGGTTCACCATAGTACTGTAAAGCCGCTTCATATTGGGTTATACCATGAGCTAGTTCATGCCCAATCACATCAATTGACTTCGTGAAGCGTTGAAATATTTCTCCATCGCCATCACCATAAACCATTTGGTCGCCGTTCCAAAAGGCGTTGTCATATTTAACGCCATAATGCACGGTGGAGTCTAAACGTAGTCCTTTGTCGTCAATCGAGTTGCGATCGAATATCTCATAAAATAAGTCATAAGTAGCACCAGCAGCATCGTAGGCTTCATTCACTGCTACATCGCTGCTAGGAGGATCGCCTTCACCACGCACTAATGTACCAGGGAGTTGCTGCCCATATTTCGCATCGTAAATCGTGCGGCGTTTTTCACCCGGAGAAGGTGCAAACGAGACAGTACCTACGACATTTCTCCGTCCGCGAAACTGTGCTGAAACATTTAATGTATGAAAAGCCCAGCTACGCTGCTGAGGATTGCCATTGACAACGACATTTTCCAGCATGTGGGGCGGGATAATACAACAAATAGGGCATCTAGAGTCAAGTGGATGCTCATACTTGAACCCGGCTGATTTCTTTTTATTTCGAGCCATCCAAGATATTCTCCTTTTGAAACTAAGTGATGGCAAATAGTGGCTTTAACTCCGTTAGGGAAAGGAGCAGAAAAACGAATTCAAATAGCGTGTCCCTGCTTTCTTTTCTAAAGAAAATTTTCTACTTTGTATTTTCCGATAGGTGTGTGGAGGGTGGATAAGCGGAAAAACATTTAAATTGCATAATTAAATTAAACCAAGCCCTTGTACGATGGGCATCTTGCCCGCCATAACCATGCAAATTCAATGTAGAACGGCTTAGTACCGCTATTAACTTTGAGTTTGAAATTCTAGTAACATCGGATCATTGTACATCAAATCATCTGACGATGACAGGTGAAGAATTTCAAATCCTTGAGGTTGATTGCGAGCAAACGTCAAGGACTGAAAATCACAAGGCTCAGATCCCCGACTTCTTAAAGAAGTCGGGGATCTCGTTGTTCACGAATGATTTAGGATTGCTATATATTTGGAGAACTGATTCATGGTTTGTCAAATAAAGTTACCAAAAGTGAATTATTGTTAACTAAATATTATTTATTGATGAAGATTGTGCTGGGAGAATAGACTGGTCGAATTCGTAACTTGTCTTAATCATTTTTTATATTCATCAAAATTGGTGTTTATAGGCTACAAGCCTTATTATGCGGGGATAAAAAGTGCTTTTTTTAGTTTACCCAGAATTCATTTTATTCAGTGCGAAACAGAATTTAAGGTAATATTTTATAGCTCTAATATTTCATCAGTGTTGGCAAAGCCCGTCTTAGACATTACTATTTCGGGAAAAGTTTGCGATTTACTGACTTTTCGCCAGTATTGAAAAGCGATCGCACGGGTCACAATTGCGGGAAACTGAAAGCAGATCAATTAGGAAAGGAGAACCTAATGAGTTGGACTAAAGTTCTTGCAGCCGAAGCACTTTCCCCAGGTACGCGAGAAGTGGTGAAAGTTGGCAACCGGAAAATTCTACTTTTGAATCACGAAAATCAGTTTTATGCTGTAGATAACGCTTGTCCTCACTTAAAATTACCATTGAAAAGTGGCAAAATCAAAGATGGGGCAATCGTTTGTACCTTCCATCGCAGCGCTTTTGACTTACGGACTGGTGAGGTACAAGACTGGTGTTCTTGGCCGCCTGGTGTAGGTAAAGTACTCTCTTTGGTTTCGCCATCAAAGACGCTGCCAGTGTTTCCTCTGCGTGTAGAAGAAGGCAATATCTGGATTGATGTGCAGGAGGAATAGCACTTTCTCATAAAAATTAGGACTTATGCAAAACTAGACAGTGTAGGGGCAATTCATAAATTGCCTCTACCTGAGAATGAAGATTTTGGCTCAAGTTTTGCGTAAGTCCTAACTGGATCGTGGAGTTCAAGCTACAAGACAGTAAACATTATCAATGGATAATTAATAATTGACAATTAATTCAGTTTAAGATGTTTAGACTAGCCCCTTCAAGGCGCGTAAAAATTTCGGTAAATAGATTCCTCTTGAAGCTCTATACTTTGTATCCTCTGCGCCTCCGTGGTTAGGAAAAATACTTTTAAACCGCAGAGGCACAGAGATCGCTGAGAAAAATAAGAGATTTTACGAGTTACCTTGAAAGGGTTTTGGCTGAACTTGACATCTCTATACCCTAAGCTAAAGTATGGTGGTAAGTGATGATAGTTTTCTTTACAATCTCTTAAATAAATCTTGCTTTCTGACTTCATTTTCAGTTTGATTCAATAATTTATCAAAACAGAATTCAGTTGGGTATTATGTACGACTGGCAGATAGCGACACGAAAAAGCGAGTTTACGGGACGCTATCCGAACAATGATTCACTCATTGATTTTGACTTCTATTAGCGTTCGTAGGGCGTTTAGCCCATTCTGGCTTTTGAATTCTTATTTAATAATGATTTTAAATTTACTTAATAACTGAGATGGATATTCAAAAAATAAAAATATTATTAGTTGATGATAAGCTAGAAAATTTGAATTGTTTATCAAACATTCTTCAACACGAAGGTTATCAGTTGCAGATTGCCATGTCTGGACAATTGGCAATCAATATGATGCTCACTTCTGAACCGGATTTACTTTTGCTAAATGTTTCCATCTCAAATATGGATGGTTATGAATTTTGCCAACATTTGAAAGCTCACCATAAAACTCAAGAAACTCCGATAATTCTTTTCGGTGTTTTAGATGAAATAGCTGAAGAATTACATATTTTGGAGTTAGGCGTTGACTATATTACTCAACCATTCAAAACTAAAGAAGTTTTACTTCGCATCCAAAATCAATTAACTCTCCAAAGGCTAAAGCAACAGTTAAAAGAACAAGATGCCCAACTGCAACAGGAGATTCAAGAACGTCAACGGATTGCTGTTGAGTTAAATATTCGCAACCAACAAATAGAAGAGATTTTCCAAAATATTCCTGTTGGCTTTGCTAAAACCTTTTGTAAAGAAGTTTACCAAAGCGAACACCTTTTAGTCGAAGCCGCCCTTAAAAAGAGTGAAACTCAGTATCGCCACCTAGTAGAGACATCCCAGGATATGATCTGGTCGGTAGATATTGATGGATTAATTACCTTTGTTAACCCGGCAGTTAAGCAGATTTATGGCTACGAACCCCAGGAAATGATTGGGCGAAACTTGACTGATTTCATCTCGCCAAAACAAATTATTCAAGATAAAGCAGCCTTTGAGCGTGTTTTACAGGGAAAGCCGCTCTTTCAGCATGAAACAACCTGTGTAGCCAAGGATGGGACTTTACTTTATTTAATGTTTAATGCGATCGCATTACACGATGAAGAAGGTTTAGTTATAGGTATGACAGGCACTGCCAGTAATATTACACAGCGCCGAGGCGTAGAAAAATTACTCCAAGAGAGCGCGATTAAGCTCCGCAATCATAATCTAGTACTAACTCAACTGGCACAGAATAAGACTCTTTATCAAGGTGACTTAAAAGCAGCTTTGGAAAAAATCACTGAAGCTGCTGTCAAAAATATTGGAGTGGAACGAGCCAGCATCTGGTTGTATGACGAAACAGGCTTGAAAATCGAGTGTTTTGACCTATTTAAAGGCAGTCGCAATCAACACAGCCAAGGAGTTTCCTTATCAGCAGCAGACTATCCAGTTTATTTTGCAGCTTTGCAACAAGACCAAGCGATCGCTACAGATGATGCTTATCAAGATCCCAGAATTAGAGAATTTTCTGCATCTTATTCAAGATTAAACATTACTTCCGTACTCGATACACCAATTCGGCTGGAGGGCAAAACCGTAGGAGTCTTATGTATGGAGGCTGTGGGAGTTGTTCATCATTGGACTTTAGAAGACCAAAATTTCGCCCGTTCTCTGGGCAATTTAGTATCTCTGGTATTGGAAGCAATAGAACGCCAACGCGCAGAAGCCGCACAACGGGCTTCTGAAGAAAAGTTAGCATCAGCTTTTCGGTCATCTCCCGATCCAATTGCTTTAATTACTCTTCCCCACAAACGCTATGTTGAAGTTAACGACAGCTTTTGTCGCTTTTTTGCTTATTCTCGTTCTCAGGTGATTAATCGCACCGATGAAGAATTGAATCTTTGGGCGAATCCAGAAGAATATAATTTCCTCGCCCAAATGCTGCAAAAAACTAAAGCCATCCGTAACTATGAAGTTGATGTCTGCACTTCAACCGGAGAAATCAAGACAACATTGTTGAGTGCGGAAATGATCGAGATTGATAGAAAATGGTATGTACTGGGCACAGCGAAAGATATTACTGAACGCAAGCAAGCAGAAAATGAAAGCCGTTTGTTACTATTGACAACCCAAGCTATCACTCGCGCCAGTAATGTCAATAGCTCTTTAGCGCTAGTTTTACGTTTAATTTGTCACACCATTGGCTGGGATTTTGGTGAAGCATGGATTCCGAATGAAGATGGTACTGTTTTAGAACAAAGCCTTGGTTGGTACGGTAAGGAGAGCAATTTAGAAGAATTTTGCCGTCAAAGCCAAACTGTGAAATTTCCTCTAGGAGTAGGGCTACCAGGAAGAGTTTGGCAGAATCAAGAACCGGAATGGATTGAAGATGTTTCGGAAGTAATAGAGCCAATTTTTTTGCGATCGCAACAAGCAGCAAAGGCAGGATTAAAAGCTGGTTTTGGTGTTCCCATCCTGGCTGGAAACCAAGTATTGGCTGTTTTAGTATTTTTTAAACGTAGTTCAGTAGCGATCGATAGACGTTTGCTCTTGCTAGTCAACGCTGTTGCTGCTCAGTTAGGTGGGTTGATTGAGCGCAAAACCCTAGAACAAGAACTAGCGCTCAGAGAAGCCCGCCTCAATGCCTTTTTTAGCAGCGCTCCCGTCGGCATGAAAATTGTAGATAAGCAGCTACGGTTTGTGCAAATCAATCAACTGCTGGCGGAAATTAATGAAATACCCCAGCAAGATCATATTGGTAAGACCATCTCTGAACTCTTACCCCATATCGCCCCCTTAGTGGAACCAATCTATCAACAGGTTCTGTTAACTGGTCAACCCATTCTTAATCAAGAATTAAACAGCGTATCAATTAAACAACCAGATGTTATCCGCCACTTCCTAGCTTCTTATTTTCCGATTCCTAATGAAGATCATTGCCCCTCTGGTGTAGGCACGGTTTTAGTAGAAATTAGCTATTGCAAACACATCGAACAAGAACTGCGTTTAGCCAACGAACGCCTACAATATCTACTCACCTCTAGCCCTGTGGTGATTTATAGCAACAAAAAAATATCAGGTAACTTTAGCACTACTTTTATTAGTGAGAACGTTGAGGCGATGGTTGGTTACGAAGCGCGGGAATTTCTGGAAAATCCCAATTTTTGGCTCGATCGCGTCCACCCTGAAGATGTTGAACTGTTCTTAGAAAAATTTTCTCAATTGGTTCAGCAGGAGTACAGTTCCTACGAATACCGATGGTTACACGCCGACGGAACTTATCATTGGTTTTACGAAAAGATGAGGTTAATCTGTGACGAAGCTGGTAAACCAATAGAATGTGTTGATTATTGGGCAGACATCAACGATGCTAAACTGGCAGAATTAGCTTTGCACTCAGGTAGGCAGCAATATAAACTTTTAGCAGAAGCCTCACCAGCTTGTATATTTCACGCTGATGTGGATGGCAATATCTTATATTTTAATCAACGCTGGAGTGAGATTACTGGATGTAATTTAGAAGAATCTCTGGGAACAGGTTGGGCAAAAGCCGTACATCCAGACGACCGAGAGCAGCTGCTGTTGGCATGGAATCAAGCAAGAATCGCTAAAGCGACATATAAATACGAACATCGGTTTTTGCGTGATGATAGTACAGTCGTCTGGGTAATTTGTCAGGCTTTGCCAGAATTTCAAGATGATGGAGAAATCAAAGGCTACATCGGTACAATTACAGATATTACCGAAAGAAAATTGGCAGAAGAAGCTCTGCGCGAGAGTGCAGAAAGGGAAAGAGCGATCGCCCAAGTTATTCAAAGGATGCGTGAAACACTCGATTTAGAGACTATATTTGCAGCTACAACCCAAGAATTGCGGCAAGTACTCAATTGCGATCGGGTTGTCGTCTATCGTTTCAATCCCCATTGGACTGGCGAATTTGTCTCCGAGTCAGTAGGTAATGGTTGGATTTCTCTCATCGAAGAACACAACGATGATCCTGATCTCACAGAGGGCATCTTACAAGATGGGCGTTGCCTAGCAAAAATCTTGGATAAAGAAGATTATCTGGAAGATCCTTATCTGCAAACAACTCAAGCTGCAAACTTCCTTGCTGTGCCAGACATTTACAACGCTGAGTTTAATCCTTGTTACATCAGCCTCTTAGAACGCTTTCAGGCAAAAGCCTACATTATTGTCCCCATTTTATATGGTAATCAGGTTTGGGGATTACTAGCGAGTTATCAAAATTCCGATATCCGCCAATGGAAACCAGGGGAAATTAACATCGTAGTTCAAATTGGCAATCAATTGGGTGTCGCTTTACAGCAGGCACAATTACTGGCGCAAACTCAAAGGCAGTCACAAGCATTGCAAGAAGCTGTGATCGTTGCTGATGCTGCCAACCGCGCCAAAAGCGAATTCCTCGCCAATATGAGCCACGAACTGCGTACCCCACTCAACGCCATCCTCGGTTTTACCCAAGTGATGAGCCACGATCTTGCTTTATCTACTGAACATCAGCAAAACCTCGCAATCATCAATCGTGCCGGCGAACATCTCCTCAACTTAATCAACGATATTTTAGAAATGTCTAAAATCGAAGCCGGCAGAATAACATTAAATCTCAACAGTTTTGACTTAATTCGCCTCTTAGAAAATCTCGAAGAAATGTTGCGCTTTCGCGCTACCTCCAAAGGATTAGAATTAGTATTTGAATACACATCTTATCTCCCCCGGTACATCCAAGCTGACGAAAGTAAACTGCGCCAAGTCTTGCTTAACCTCTTGGGAAATGCCATCAAATTTACCGATACAGGGAGAGTTATATTACGGGTAGGCATGGGAGATAGTGAAAAAAATTTATCCAATTCCCAATTTCTAATCTTTGAGGTTACAGATACTGGGCGCGGTATTGCCTCAGAAGAAATTGACTTATTGTTTGAAGCTTTTGGGCAAACTGAAACTGGAAGAAAATCGCAACAGGGAACAGGATTAGGTTTAGCAATTAGCCGCAAATACGTGCAACTAATGGGGGGAAGTATTAGTGTTAGCAGCATTATTGGCGAGGGAAGTAAATTTGCCTTTGATATTCAAATTAATCTAGCCACAGCCAGCGAAATCCAGATTAAGCAAATTAGACGGCAAGTTCTGAGTTTAGCGCCTGCTCAAAGCGAATATCGGATCTTGGTGGTTGATGACTCCATAGACAGCCGTTTAGTGCTGGTGAAAATTCTGACATCTATCGGCTTTGTAGTTCAAGAAGCGGCAAATGGCATCGAAGCGATCGCAGTTTGGCAGAAATGGCAACCACATCTAATTTTAATGGATATGCGGATGCCAATTATGGACGGCTACGAAGCCACAAAAATTATTAAAACAACAGAAAAAACCTCAATCTCAAATTGCCAGACCATTATCATTGCCTTAACCGCTAATGCCTTTGAGGAACAACGAGAAGCAATGATTCAAGCAGGTTGTGATGATTATATAAATAAGCCTTTCCGCGAGGAAAAATTATTAGAAAAGTTAAGTGAATATTTAGGAATTCAATATACTTATCAAGAAGATAACTTTCAAATAGGATCAAAAGAACAGATAACAAAATCCATCTTGAAGCTTACAGATTTAGTGCCTATATTATCTGAAATGTCACCTGAATGGGTGAAGCAGTTGTATACTGCCGCAGCCCAATGTAGCGATGACTTAATTTTAGAGTTGATCGAGCAAATACCTTTAGAAAATGAAGCACTACAGATTTTTATCAAGAATTTAGCTCAGGACTTTCAATTTGAGAAAATTATGGAATTGACGAGTGTTACAGGAATATTATCCAGTTAATCAGAACCTCTAAGGACTGATGTTACCTTAAAGCCACAATTTGATTCACCATTACTGCCAATGCCAACATACCCAAAATCGTCATTAATCCCGCCGGCATAAACTTGCGTGTTTTAGCTAGTCGAACTGCAAAGACGACTACTAAGACAGCAGTAACTAACGCTGCTAAAATCGAACCCCAGGTTTGTCCTTGGAGTTGAAAGTAAGCGGCAAGTATTAGTAATAAACCGCTAATACTACCACTTAACAGTGAAACCTTACTTCTAGCTTGAATATAGCCAATAATGCCACCAGCGAGCGCTAATATGCCGTAGGCGAAAGCAGCAATTATACTTAAATTCATTGTTCATCTGTAGATTTTGACTTTACTGCCAGGGTCAGCAGACAATTTACCATAGCTAAATAGCTACATTACACTGTTTATTGATAGATAATTAAGCCATGCCAATAGCAAATACTTCCTTATATACAAAAGTTCAATACCTCCAGCGTCAAGCGGCCTCACTCTTACTGTACCAGTCTGTTCTCCAAGGCGAAGTGGGGATCGCATTTTTGGAACTGTTGCAAGCTATACGTTACACTGACTCGGATGCACGGGGTTGTCTCGAAGCCTACGGCCGTTACTTTCACGCTTTGGCCGCTAAAAATCAAAACTGGGAAGACTATTTAATTACTCAACTTCTCTTCTCTAAGAATCCTTTTACAAAGCTGGCCCAAGTGCGAGAATTTAAAGATTTGCCCCCGGCTTTAGTCGCAGCAGTACAGCACGATTTACAAATATTGCAAAGTCTCTATGAATGTAGCAGCGCTTCTTTAAGTGAGTGGATACAAGGCGTAGCTCACATGCCAATTTCGCCAGTAGTGTGGTATAAAGAGCAAGAATTCGTAGGAGTAGATACAAAGTTCGCTACATATTTACAAGATTTAGATAATTGGGGTGATGCTGTAGAACATTTGGCGGCTTATTATCGGCAATGTGGCTCTGGTTTATTTGCAGAATATCGCGCTTTACGGTGGCAAAGTGGGCAGTTTATCGGTATTCGGTATTCCGATCCGGTTAAGCTGAGTGCCCTTGTAGGTTATGAGTCTCAAAAAGATGCTTTGTTAAAAAATACAGAGTTTTTATTATCAGGAGAAATGGCACTCCATGTATTACTTTACGGTAGCCGAGGTTCTGGCAAATCTTCTTTAGTGAAATCTTTGTTAAATGAATATAGCGATCGCAACCTCCGCTTGTTGGAAGTTACAAAATCTGATTTAAAAGACCTACCAGAAATTGTGGAACATTTACGAGGAGTGTCACAAAAATTTATTATCTTTGTCGATGATCTTTCCTTTGAAGAAGATGATGATGCCTTTAAAGCCCTCAAGGTAGTTTTAGAAGGTAACTTAACCGCACGGCCGCAAAATGTAGTTGTGTATGCTACTTCCAATCGCCGCCACCTGATTCGGGAGTTTTTTGTGGATAGACCTACCCCCAAGGATAACGAGGAAATCCATGCTTGGGATACGATGCAGGAGAAGCTTTCGTTTAGCGATCGCTTTGGTTTAACCTTGACTTTTGAACCAGCCGATCAAAAAACTTATTTACAGATTGTACAACATCTAGCAACCCAAGCCGAAATTAATATTTCCCAAGAAGATTTGGAATTTCAAGCATTACAATGGGCAACTCGCCATAACGGTCGTTCTGGACGCACAGCACGACAGTTTATTGACTTCTTAAAAGCAGATTTAAGACTTTTTAATTTAGATAACAATACGTCCAACACTTCTGATTAAAATTAATTTATATCGGCACTTTTTTGTTATTTACATAATATTATGCACCACTAACTAGTACGATATATTTCAAAACTACTGCAATATAAAACTTTGGAAAAATACCTTATTTAACCAAAAATAACAACCCCTGTATTTAAATTACGAATTACGAATTAGCATGAGAGTTCCTTATTCTGATAATTAACTACACTAAAAACGAGCAATATGCAATCAGTAACGATCAGCAATCGATTTATACTAGGGATAGTTGCCTTTAGTGTGAGTTTTGGTCTTAGTCTCGTCCCAAGTTGGGATTTTAATAAAGCCTTTCTCACAGGTGTAATTACTGCATCGACTATTTACGGAGCAGCATTATTTGTAGATAAGCGGCGGAGAAATTATGAAATGTTTGTTTTAGGTTCTCTTCACAAACGAATTAAAGAAATGGAGGGATTAAAAGCTCGTGTTGTCAGAGAAATAAACCAAATCGAAGAACGTCATAATTTATTATATGCAGAATCACAAAATCTGCAAAATCAAGTTATAGAAAGTCGTAACCAAAGAGATAGTTTACATCGAGAATTAGGAAAATTTGCCGGACAGAAAAAACAACTAGAAACTGAAATTAATACTCTGCAAACTGAAATTAATAACTCGCAGAAAAATCAAACAGAATTGAACAATGCTTTTTCTGTTCTCACAGCAGAGAAGCGCCGTCTAGAGTCGAATTGTAATGTATCTCGTGCTGAAATTGCCCAGTTGCAAAGTCAAATTTCTGAACTTCAGCAAGAGAAACAACACATTGAAAGTAATGTAACTCTTTTAGGCAGACTAAAACCTCAATTAGAAGAGAAATTATACGAACTGCGAATTGCAATTCAAGAGTTAGAAGTTGAGACAAACGAAAAAAATCAATTGCTGGCGGCGACAAAAACTGAAAAAGAAAATATTCAAGCTACCCTAAATTATTCACAAACTCAACTCGCAGAGCAAAAAGCAGAATTACAACAGTTACAAGGGCAAATTTCATTATTGCAAGAAGAACGAGATTCATTGCAAAATCAAGTATGGGAATTACTCCAACAAATAGAAACATTTAATCCAGAACCTTTGTCTGATAATTCTCAAGAAGATGAAACTGAATTGTTTCCTTTTTCTGAGATAATGGAAGCTACAGCAGCCGTAAATACTTTGGAAGCTGATGCATCTGAAAACCTACCAGAAGAATGGACTAATTTTTTAAAAAATCTCCCAGTATATGAACTACAAGTGTTAAAAGCTGTAGTCGAGCAAGATAACCCCAAAGCTGCTATTAAAAAAATTGCTGAAGCAAATATTACTATGCCAAATCTATTAATCGATTCAATAAATGAACGAGCAAATGATACTATTGGTGAATTAATAATTAACTCGGATTCAGAAAGCCCAGAGGTTTACGATGAGTATATTACTCATGTCAAAAAAATGATTGCAATGCATGAAATGCTTATGGCTAGACATCCGTCATCAAATTAAATTATTATTGCCGTCGTAAGATTTGTAATAAGGTGAATATCTACCTTACCTAGCTTACTGCGTGCTTACGCGTTTAGAATAAAGTGAAGTGTAATACATGGCAAAGCTCAAAATCTCGAAAAAAATCTCCACTGCTTTAATCAATTCTCTTGGTGCGGGGGTAGTACCAAGAGTGGGAGTTGAATATATAGCAGTAGGGCGAGAAAAAGAACTAAAAAGCCTATTACAAAATCTTGATGATATTGCAGAAGGTGTGGCAGCATTTCGCTTCATAATTGGTAACTACGGTTCCGGTAAAAGTTTTTTATTACAACTAATTCGTAACCGCGCTATGGAACAAGGTTTTGTAGTAGCTGATGCTGATTTATCCCCTGAACGCCGATTAGCTGGAAGCAACCATGAAGGTGTCGCTACCTATCGAGAATTAATGAGCCACTTAGCTACAAAAACTCGTCCTGATGGTGGTGCTTTAGTCTCAATTTTAGAAGGATGGATTAATAAAATTCAACAAGAAGTAGTTAAAGAAACTGAAATGCGTCCTAATGACGACGGTTTTGATGACAAAGTTGAATCAAAAATTAGGGAAGTAGTTCAGTATATTGAAGATTTAGTTCACGGTTTTGATTTTGGTAGCGTGATTATCGCTTATTGGCGTGGCTATCGAATGGATGATGATAATTTAAAAAATGCGGCAATGCGCTGGTTGCGCGGAGAATTTACTACTAAAGTTGAGGCGAAAGCAGCTTTAGGAGTACGCGTTATTATTGATGATGATAGTTGGTATGACTATATAAAACTGTTTGCGAAATTTGTAGCTGAAATTGGCTATAAAGGACTGTTAATTTTAGTTGATGAAGCCGTACATTTATATCAAATATCTACTACAGTCACGCGGGAAAAGAATTATAATCGACTCCTGGCAATGTTTAACGACACCATGCAATGTAAAGCAGAACATCTTGGCATTGTTGTTGGTGGAACAACTAAATTTTTAGAAGACCCCAAACGGGGACTTTTTGCAGACCAAGCTTGGCAAAGACGCACAAAAGAAAGCCGTTTTGTTGCCCAAGCTAATGTTCAGGAACATTTGGGGCCAGTAATTCGCTTGAATCCGTTGAGTGAAGCAGAAATATTAACGCTTTTGCAACGTTTAGCTGAGATTCATGCACTCAATTTTGGGTATGAACAGACTTTGACAAATCGTGAGTTGAAGGAGTTTGTGCAAGAAATTATTAATCGCTTGGGTGCAGAAGCATTAATGACACCGGGGGAAATTGTGCGAGATTTTATGAGTGTGCTGAATATTCTTCACCAAAATCCGGGAATTGTGTTTGCTGAATTAATTCATGGTTCTAAATTTAAACCTACTGCTATGGGTAAAGATGCAGATGTGGATGAGGATGGCGCAGCAGAATTTAGTTTGTAATTAATGATGGTCATTTAATTGCTCTTGTGCAGAGAGATTAATATGAATTTTGATAATAGAGATGCCTAAAATCCAGATTTAGATATATGCGATCGCCATATCTAAAAGCGCGATGTCTGCGACGGGCTACGCCTACGCTAAACCTGTGTAATTCGCTTTTCCCTTCATCTCAAGACATGATCGCTAAAAAATGATAACCTAGCATTTTTCCCTAATCAGTTAAGATAATCTTCATCAATCTTCTTTCCTTTTACCCTTCTCCTTGGAATTATGACGCAGGATGAGTTGTTGGTACTGATAGATCGCGCCGTGGCTGAGGGTTGGCAAGAATTAGACCTGTCGGGGCAGGAGTTGACTGAGTTACCTGTAGAAATTGGGAAATTGCAGCAGCTTGAGTCTTTGATTTTAGGAAAGAAGGTTGAAGGTTATGAATACGTAGGATACCCCTATCTCAAAAAGGTTTCAGGCAACAATTTAAAAACGCTTCCTGTCGAACTATTGGGTTTGCCTAATTTGCGTAAGTTGGATATTAGTGGCAATCCTTTAGAGAGCATTCCCGATGTGGTAACGCAAATACTACATTTAGAGGAACTTATCTTAATTCGAGTAGAGCTAACTGAAATACCTGATGCGATCGCTAATTTAACCAATCTGACGCACCTTCACCTCAATGAAAACCAAATAACCCAGATTCCAGAGGCGATCGCTAATTTAACCAATCTGACGCAGCTTATCCTCAGTTACAACAAAATAACCCAGATTCCAGAGGCGATCGCTAAATTAACCAATCTGACGCAGCTTATCCTCAATATCAACCAAATAACCCAGATTCCAAAGGCGATCGCT
>NZ_JAYGHE010000043.1:14537-45594 GCF_034931145.1 Nostoc sp. UHCC 0252
GCAGCTTCACCTCAGTGGCAATAAAATTACCAATATTCCATTAGAAATTCTTAATTCAAAAGATGCAAAAAAGATTTTGAATTACTTGAGGCAAATTCGCACAAGTGAGACTCGACCATTACACGAAGCCAAATTATTGCTCATCGGACAAGGTAGCGTCGGCAAAACATCCCTCATTGAGCGACTAATCCGCGATAAATATGACAAAAATCAACCCCAAACCGATGGACTCAATGTAGAAACTTGGAACGTGCAGGTCAATAGCAAAGACATCCGCCTCAATGTTTGGGATTTTGGGGGACAGGAAATTTATCATGCCACCCATCAGTTTTTTCTAACTAAGCGCAGCCTCTATCTCTTAGTCTGTAATTGTCGCACCAGCGAAGAAGAAAACCGCATCGAATATTGGCTGAAACTAATCGAAAGCTTCGGCGGAGAGTCCCCCGTGATTATCGTTGGCAACAAAAAAGACGAACAACCCCTCGACATCAACCGCAAGGCATTACGCGAAAAATATCCTAACATCCAAGCGATTATCGAAACCTCCTGCCAAGACAATATCGGCATTGATGAACTTCGCACCGCCATTTTCCAGCAAGTCGGCAACCTCAAAGAAGTCTACGACCTTCTACCCCTGACATGGTTTGAGGTTAAACAACAACTCGAATCCATGCCCCAAGATTTCATCACCTACAACCGCTACATCGGCATCTGCCACGAAAACAAGATTCCTGAAGAACAAAATCAAGATCAACTCATTGATCTCCTCCATCGGCTTGGCTTAGTTCTCAACTTCCGCGAGCATCCCATCCTCAAAAATACCAACGTTCTCAAACCCAACTGGGTGACAGAAGGCATTTACGCGCTCCTGAGCGATGAAACCCTCAAAATTAAAACCAAAGGCATTTTCACCCCTACCGATCTCACCCGCATCCTCAATCCAGAGCGCTACCCGACCGAGCGTCATGGTTATCTGATCGAACTAATGAAGGAATTCGAGCTTGGCTTTGCACTAGAATGTTACCCACCACAATTTCTAATTGCGGGACTTCTGCCTAAAGACCAACCAGACGAAACAGAACTCCACGGCGAAATCCTTGAATTTCAATACCATTACAAAGTTCTCCCCGAAAGCATCATTTCCCGCTTCATCGTCAACACCCACGAAAAAATCCATAAGCAAATCTATTGGCGCAGTGGCGTAATGCTGCAATATCAAGAAAACAACGAAATCTACAACATCGCTCGGATCAAAGCCGATCCCGAAGACAAAAAAATCTTCATCACCATTAGCGGACGCAAAGAAACCCGTCGCTTATTTCTCGGCATCCTCCGCGATGTCTTCAAAAGAATCCACAAAAGTCTTCCCAACCTTGAAATCACCGAATGGGTTCCCGTCCCCAACTATCCCGACTACGATCCGCTCAAATACTCAGAACTACTCGGACTTGAAGAAATGGGAGAAACCCATAAAGTTATTGGTGAACTCAAGCTCAAACTCGATTTGCGTCAACTTTTAGATGGTTATGAAGACATTGGAATACGTCAAAGAAAGTCAAAAGACAATCGATTTATTGATATAGAAGGAGACGACTCACCTCTTACAGTTCATGTCAATGTTAGCGATCGCCGTTCTAAAACCTTTAACCAACATGGAGAAGGCGATAATTTTGGTGGCGATCGGGTCGAAGGCGATAAAACAGGATGAAGTTAACCAACTTTGAATTAGTATATTCCCAGCCTGTTAGATGAATATGGTCAACGCTACATCGTCGATTTCCCTATCACCCGCAACCAAAACACTGCTAACATCCGCACAACTTGGATCGTCCGCCCCACCGAAGATTTTCCCCGTCTCATTAGTTGCTATATTTTGAGGTAATGCCCATGTTTGCGACCCCAAACAAACTGAGTTTATTAGATATTGTTGCTCTTAAAACTCCCTTATCCGAATATAATCTCCTTGCAGGTCAAGTAGGAACCATCGTCGAAATCCTCGCCCCCGAAATATACGAAGTAGAATTTAGCGATGATGACGGTCAAACATACGCTATGCAAGCCTTACCAGCCCATCAACTCCTAAAACTCCATTACAAACCCCTAAAAACTATGTCTAACAACATCAATCAATTCGGCAAAGGCGATAACGTTGCAGGTGATAAAATCCAAGGTGATAAAATTCAGGGTGATAAAAACCAAAATGACTTCAAAGACGCAACTATTGGATTTGTCGCTCAAAACCAAGCCCAAGCCACAGTAACCAACCTTAATCAAACAAGCGGCGCAAGCGTAGAAGAACTAATGCAAATCATCAGCAACCTGCGCCAAACTGCCGCCCAATTTCCACCAGAAATCCGCAAAAACATCATCAGTAATATTGATCATGTAGAAGTAGAAATTCAAAAGCCAGAAAAAGAACGCAATTTACCCGAACTTAAAAAGCGTCTACTAGCTGCAATAGCTGCTGGTACTCTAGTCGCTGCCCCGATCGCAGGTATGACAGATTTTGCAAACAATGTTATTGATCTAGGTAACAAAGTAGGCATCGAACTAAAGCTTCCCTCTGTTAAATAGACTTTTCTAACTTCAGAGGCGATCGCATAGGTTGAAATGATTCCTGCCTTTGACTTGATGAAAATTGAAATAGCGATCGCAAAGCAAAATAATTACCAAATAATTGTTACCAACTTTGCAGCAAAAATATTTTGATCGCAAGTTAATAAAGCTACTTGATTTCCTTGACTCTCTACAACTAAAGCTGTTGATACAATTTGGCGATCATGCATTTCATTGATAGAGGTTAGTTCTACACTTTTTTCAATGACATCAAAATCCAGTGGATGTATAAAAACTCGTCTATCATTCTTTACAACCTTTAACAAGGCATCAACAGAAGGAATCGAAGTTTTACCACGACTAACGATCCATACCGACTCCGCCAAAGCGATCGCGGGCAAAATTAATTCACTAGTTGCATCGGAAAGAATAGCTTTTACAATAGGGCTTAAACGAAAATTACCTTCTAAAAACCAGATTAGAGCATGGGTATCAAGTATATATTTCATGTTGATAGATTCATGTCTAACTCAGAGCCTCGTCAGCATCGCCATGAAACTCAGCATCTTTGAAATCAGACTCAGTGGATTGCTGAGAACCTGAAAACATACCAAAAGCCATAAGCTGACTATCTAAACTGACTGATTTAGAAGTTAAAAAAGTTACAAAAACTTGGCTTTCAGTAATGTTTTGTGGCACTTCAGCTAATTCGATTTTGCCGTTCCTGTATATTCCTTGAATTGTTTGTAACATAATGGGTTGCGTTAAGGAACTTAAGCGATCGCTAATAAATCATGGTACTAGTACATTTTAGCTAAAATTTGACGGACTCAAAACCTTCTGTATGCTGTAATATTAGTTGTGAATGGCGCGATGGCTTCGCCGGTTCGCAAAGCGACCATCGCATAGGTTGAAATGATACCCACCTTTGATTTGATAAAAATTGAACTAGCGATCGCGGGTAAGGATGCAGATGTGGATGAGGATGGCGCAGCAGAATTTAGTTTGTGATTTACTCTTTTCAATAGTATTTGTACGCTAGCAAAGATTAAACTGACTGCGTTGTTTACCGCCGCAGGCATCACAATGCATCAAATTGCTGCCAACAAAGGTACAATGCACGCGGTACATGAAAACATCCTTTCCATTTGCCACCTTTGAGGTTCAATAATACTTCTCCACGCCGATTGAGATAGCCAAACCATTCACCGTATTCTGAATCAGCAAAGTGTGACCAAGTGTAATCGTGCATTTTTTGATACCATTCCCAACACACCTCACGCCCGGTTAGGCGATAGCCCATCGCTAATGCAACCAAAGACTCTAGGTGAACCCACCACAGTTTTTGATCCCATTCCAATTGTTGTGGGGGATGACCATCTGCATCCATAAAATAATACAATCCGCCGTACTCGCTATCCCAAGCAAAATTCAGGATGTTTAACACCACATCAACAGCTTGATTAATAGTTTTGGTATCGTTTTGGCGACGCGCGATGTCCATAATAAACCACATCGCTTCGATACCGTGACCTGGATTAATCAGCCTTCCCTCAAAACAATCAATGTGGGAACCATCAGGGGCAACGTTTTCGTACATTAGCCCCCGTTCTTGGTCGAGAAAGTCGGTCATCACTTCGCGGACAGTTTCAGCTAAGACATTCTCTAGTGTTTCCTTTGGTAGCAACCATTCCATTTCTAGAGTCAGGTTAGCTAAAATCATCGGTACAGCCAATGATTTCATCGGGCGTGTGCCTGGATAGGTTTTATTATATTTGCCCTTCGGGTTATCTTTGCGGCGTAATACGTTGTTATAAGCTTGCATTGCTACATCCTTTGCCCATTCTTCGCCGCTAGCGAGTGCATATTTACTAAATGCCATCGCCGCAAAGCAATCAGAAAAGATATTGTAAGGCTCAACCAGTGGTTTCCCGTCACTGGTGAGGGCAAAATACCAGTTACCATCGCCATCTCTGCCATGTTGGGCGAGAAAATTAGCGCCGTTGCTGGCGATTTTTAGCCAATTTTCACGCTTTTCTAGCTGGTTGTAAAGCATAGAAAAAGTCCACACCTGGCGGTTTTGCAGCCAAATGAATTTGTCCGTATCATAAATTTTACCTTTGCGATCGAGGCAGGTGAAATAGCCGCCTTGCTGCCAATCGAGAGAATATTTTTCCCAAAATGGAAGTACGTCGTTGAGGAGAGCATTTTTGTAAAGTTCAGCGAACGCTCGAAAATTATACTCCATAAATTTCCTCCCCTTTTGTGCTAAAACCAACAGCTTAACAGTTATCACATTTTGGCTTGAACTTGTAGCGTAGGCGTAGCCCGTCGTAGACATTGCGTCAGTCTTTTACAAGATTTAGTCAGCAGCAGTTATACTTCTATCTTGTATCTTGCACTATTCTCAATAACCGTAGGGGAGCCAGTGAGGTTGTTATGAGTCAGATTGAACGAGTTGCGATCGTTGGAGGAAACCACGGTAATGAGTTAACAGGAGTACATCTAGTTAAAAGATTTCAGCAGCATCCAAATTTAATCAATAGATCGAGTTTTGAAACTCTGGCATTACTTGGTAATCTCAAAGCTATTGAAGAAGGTAAACGATACATTGACAAGGATTTAAACCGTTGCTTTACTAATCAAAGCTTACAAAATCTTCAACTCTCAAGTTATGAAGATATGCGAGCCAGAGCAATTCAACAGATACTCCAACCGCAAAATCAACCCTTTGTAGACGTAATTGTTGATTTGCACAGCACAACTGCCAACATGGGGTTAAGTCTAATTTTTTGTGACATGCATCCTTTCTTACTTCGGTTAGGCGCTTATTTGACTTCGATAAATCCGATGGTAAAGGTTTTTGTAAATCCACAATCTAGAGAAGGTGGTTTTCTCCGTTCTTTGTGCGAATTGGGTTTTGTTATAGAAGTTGGCGCGGTGGCTCAGAATATCTTAAATTCCGAATTATTTCAGCAAACAGAACAGCTTATCTATGGAATTTTAGATTATTTGGAAGGTTGCAACCAAGGTAATATTCCGCAAATAAATAACACGCTTACATTTTATCAATACATTGAAACTATTGATTATCCTAGAACCGAACACGGGGAGATTCAAGCCATGATTCACCCTCACCTTCAGTTTAAGGATTATGAACCTTTGAATCCAGGGGATCCAATGTTTATGACTTTTGAAGGAAAAGATATTTTATATGAGGGAGCGTTTACTGTTTATCCTATTTTTATTAATGAAGCCGCTTACTACGAAAAAGGAATTGCAATGTATCTTACTCAAAAGCAACAAGAGGTAGTTTAATAAAATTTGCCACAATGATTGAAGTTGTGCATGAAAAATTGAATGTGAGATGCTAAAAATAGCACCTCACAAACTGTACCATTTAGTGATAGCACGCTAATTCCGATTACAATTAAACAACTACAAAATTGTTGCTGGTTAGTGATAATCCATAAGCTTTACCAATCAGTTGGTTTAGTGTCATCCCACACTTCTAACTCTAATTCTTGAAGATAGGTTAGAGCGCTCTGAATTTGTGCATCTGTTCCTTTTAATTCAAGATCAAACCAACCATCACCAACGGCATTAGCTCCTAAAATTGCTGCGGTAATATTCACAGTCAGCCCATAGTCAGACACCAGGCGAGAAATTACAGGTTCCTGGTGATAGTCCTTGGGAATTCTTAATCGAATCCTTTTATTGATAAGTGTATTGTCATTAGCCATGATTATGATCATCAAGGGGATTGGAGATTGTTGAAGACAGAGGAAGTAGGGGGCAGGGGGCAGGGGGACAAGGGGTGAGAACTTGAAACAAGTCTTTCCCCTTGTCCCCTTGTCCTCTTCCCAATTCCCAATTCCCAAAACTAACTATTCAACATCTTTAATGCTGGTTTTGCGTTCTAAAATCTCTTTCAGCACTAAGGTTACTACTGCTAGCAACGCTAACAGTACTGCCGCAGAAAAAGCAGCTTCGGTTTCATACTGTTTGTAAGCATCTTCTACAAACAGTGGTAAGCTCTGGGTTTGGCCAGCAATGTTGCCAGATACCACCGAAACTGCACCGAATTCACCCATTGCTCTGGCGTTGGTCAAAATTAAACCGTAGAGTAAGCCCCAACGGATGCTAGGTAAGGTGACGCGCCAAAATATCTGCCAATCTTTTGCACCGAGAGTTCTTGCAGCTTCTTCTTGATCTTTACCAAATTCCTCTAAAACAGGAATTACTTCTCGCGCCACAAAGGGCATACTCACAAAGGCTGTGGCTAGCAGCATACCTGGAAAGGCAAAGATTATCTTGATATCATGAGCTTGCAGCCAAGGGCCAAACCACCCTTGCCGTCCATAAAGTAGTACAAGCATCAATCCTGCGACTACAGGCGAGATGGAAAAGGGCAAGTCAATAATGCTTAAAACTATGGCGCGTCCTGGAAATTTATGACGAGCGATCGCCCAAGCTGCACATAGACCAAATACAGTATTCACAGGCAGAGAAATCAAAGCCAGCAAAAATGTCAACCAAACTGCACTGAGAAAATCTGGTCGCGTCAGGTTGGACAGAAATGGCCCAAATCCTTTGCTGAAGGCTTGAAAAAAAACGTTGATCGCAGGGATGTATTGAACTAGGGCTAAATAGGCGATCGCTATCCCAATTAAAATTATTGGAACCCAACTCTTCTGTTCTTTAGCCTTGGCTGTATCTGTATCAGATGCAGATGAGTGAAAACTTGGCTTATCAACTGTCATATCGCCTTGCCCATGCTTGTAAAAAATTAATTGCCAATAGCAATACCAACGAAATTGATAGTAAAACTATGCCAATTACTGTTGCACCAGAATAGTCATACTGCTCCAACCGTTGGAAAATCAGCACAGGTGCGATCAAATCTTGATAGGGCGTATTGGAAGAAATAATTACAGTTGACCCATATTCTCCAACCGCACGGGAGAAACCCAAGGCAACACCAGTTAAAATTGTTGGAAATAAGGGTGGCAAAATCACTTTCCAGAATGTCTGCCATTGGGAAGCACCCAGACACCAGGCGGCTTCTTCAATTTCATGTTCCATTTCCTGAAGCACCGGTTGCACAGTTCTCACAATAAAAGGTAGTGAGATAAATATCATTGCCACCGCTACTCCCGTTCGGCTGAAAGATATCTGAATTCCTAAAGGTGCTAATAGTGAACCTATCCAGCCATTATTACTGTAAACTGTTGCCAGTGTTAACCCTGCTACCGATGTTGGTAGGGCAAATGGTAAATCCACTGTGGCATCGATCACCCGTTTGAAGGGAAAGTCGTAGCGAACTAGAACCCAAGCAATGAGAGTACCAAATACGCCATTGAGTAAGGCAGCAAATATTGCTGTAACAAAAGTGACATTGTAGGTGGCTAAGGCAATATCACTGGTTGCGATCGCCCAAAATCTCGCCGGAGGTTCCGTACTCGCTTTCAGGAACATGGCAACTACGGGGATAAACAACATCACTGTCAAGTATCCAATGGTGATTCGCCAAGTCCAGGGAACCCGCCCCAATTTTTTCCATAATGGCGTTTTGCGTTGAACTTCCAAAGAAGGAGATACAGTCGTCACGTCGCTTCGCTCCGAATTCAAAATTCAAAATTTACAATTTAAAAGAAATTTTGTCAGTATTCATAATTGTTAATCCGTAATTCCTAGAGGACTTGCCCACATACGAACTACGAATTACGTACAGCCCTTTGGGCATGAAAACCGCGTAGCGTGCCGGAGGCTCTATTACGAATTACAAATTATTTAGTTACCGTCTCTTTTGAGCTTGAATTTTATCAAATACACCCCCGTCTGTGAAAAACTTCTGATCAATTGCTTCCCAACCGCCAAAGTCTGAAACTGTACCCAAAGTTTTCACCTTGGGAAATTTATCTGTAGCTGCTTTAGTTTGGGCTACTTCCTCATTTGCAGGTCTGAATCCTAATTTTACAAACTCTTCTTGTGCTTCTGGAGTATAGAGGAATTTGACAAAACCTTCAGCAACTTCGCGGTTGCCGTGCTTATCGACATTTTTATCTACCACTGCGATCGGGTTGTCGATAGATATGTTCACATCGGGAACGATATAGTCAACTTTTTCGCCTTTTTGTTGTGCCAGAATAACTTCGTTTTCGTAGTTAATCAAGACATCCCCTTGGCCCTGCTTGGCAAATGCATCAGTAGCTTCCCGTGCATCTTTGGTCAAGATTGGGACGTTATTGTAAACCTTGGTGAGAAATTCTGTAGCTTTAGCTTCATCACCACCGGTTTTAATTACAGAGTTCCAAAGTGCCAAAAAATTCCAGCGAGCAATGCCTGACGTTTTCGGATCAGCAGTAATCATTTTTACATCACCTGTCGCCAAATCTTCCCAGGTTTTGATACCTTTTGGATTACCTGAACGAGTTATTAGCGCCGCTACAGATTTGGAGACGATCGCATTATTGGGAAGTTCTTTCTCCCATCCTGGTTGAATTAATCCAGCCTTCTCAATCTTTTGGGTGTCTCCAGCTAGTGCCAGGTGGACAATATCTGCTTCCAAACCATCGATAACGGCACGAGTTTGGGAGCCAGATCCGCCATAGCTTTGCCTAAAGACGACAGTTTGGTTGTGATCTTTTTTCCACTGTTCTACAAACTTAGGGATAATTGCTTCATGAGCCGCTTTGGTGACAGCAAACGATACGAGGGTTATTTCAACATTATCTTTGCTTGCAGCCACAGGACTAGCACTAGGGGTTTCAGAGGAAACATTACTCCCATTTCCTCCACCGGAGCAGGCGGCAAGCGCCACACTCAATACAGTACCTACTAAGAAGAGTGATACAAAGCTTTTAAGCGAATTTAGTCTGAACCGATATGTTCTACGTTCAGCGTAGATGCGACGCAGCTTGTCGTAAGACATCGCTTGTAATCCTTTCAGTGGGCGTTGCCACAAGCTCATTCTATTTCCTCCGCTAAATCTACAAATAATTGATAGGAATACAGCTATATGATGTTTATCATACTGGATGATTCCATGTATCTAGTTATAAACACCAAAAAACCTCATATTCTTTATCGACAATATGGTGATTTTACCAGTTCTATGAAAAATTACAATGCTTTTATTTTCAACTATCAAGTTGTCATCACAATCGGCTACTTGTATATCAAGCAACTTGCTAGAGAATAAACCGCAATATTTACCCAAGGAACGCAGAATTTATTTATGAAAAACAAAACCCATCTAGAAAGTATCTAAATGGGAAATTTTCTGATGAATTTCTGAATTAGCCCACAGGATCACATTCTTAAGTAAATGCATATTTCGTGGGCAAACCGTCCTGAAAAACTAGTAATTCTCCCGGTTGGATTTGTGTCCAAACTTCGTTGTCAGTGAGAGGTGTAGTAGCAATGACAGCGACGCGATCGCGTTCGGTAGTCACTTCCCGAAAATCTACAGTCATATCTTGATCAATCAAATGGGCAGCTGCAAAGGGCGCTTGGCGGACAATGTAGCTGAGTTTGGTTGAACAATAAGCAAAAAAGTGGATTCCATCTGATAATAAGTAATTAAATATACCCAACTTTGCAATTACAGCAGTAATTTCTTGCAGCACAGGGTACAGTTCCTTGATGTTAGGTTTACCCCCAGGAAAGCGCGATCGCAATGTTTCTAGGATCATACAGAATGCTTTTTCACTATCTGTATCACCTACGGCTTGATAAAAACCCAAATTTTCTGGATCAAAATCTGGCAAATTACCATTGTGGGCAAATACCCAATATTGACCCCATAATTCTCTGCGGAAAGGATGGCAGTTGTGTAGGGCAACTTCACCCTGAGTAGCTTTACGGATATGGGCTATGACATGGGTTGAGTGGATGGGATAACTCCGAACAAACTCCGCTACCGGAGAAGCAATAGAAGGTTGGGCATCTAAAAACATTCGACATCCCTTTCCTTCAAAGAAAGCAATGCCCCAACCATCGCTATGATCATCCGTTTTTCCTCCCCGTGCAGAAAACCCTTCAAAAGAAAAGCAAATATCCGTTGGAACATTGCAATTCATTCCGAGCAATTGACACATGGATGTTGTAGCTCTCAATTTTTGACTAAGTTCTCAGAATCAAGATACTTCAGAATGCTGCTTTGATTCTGGAGCGATCGCTTCAATGTTGGAATTTAGGGCTGAGATATTCCAAATTATCCCCAACAATAAAGAGCCTACTTCATAGTTAGCAACATGACACTATGCCAAAAGATGGTAGTAACGGATATCTGGTGCAGCACTCACTAAACCTTCGAGTTTAGCTGCTACCGCTTGCAAATGGGGTGAATCTAGATGAGTATTCAGGGCTTCTTGAGAAGTCCACTCCTCTACAAAAGTAAAGTCTGTTGGTTCGTCCTGGTTTTGCAAAAGTTTATACTCGATCACACCTGCTTCGTGATGAGTTGGCTCAATGATTTCCAACAGTACAGCTTTTAGTTCTTCTACTTTGTTAGGCAAAGCAATAATACGGGCAATAATGCGAATAGTTTGGTTAGTCATTTGTTATTTGTCATTTGTCATGGGACAGAGGGAAAAAACTTTCTCTTTCTCTGCTCTCCTACGGCTCTGGTGTTAATTTTTATTAAAGCATCTGTTGTAAATATTGCTCATAGCCTAGTTGTTCTAGTTTTTCTTGCTTTGCAACTACTGATTCACATAAGGTTTTGCGATATTGTTGCACTTTTTCTAGTAATTCTGGTTGCTGAGTTGCGAGGATTTGGACTGCTAAAAGTCCGGCATTTTTGGCATTACCGATCGCCACTGTTGCCACAGGGATACCCGCAGGCATTTGTAAAATAGAATACAAAGAATCTACACCTTGTAAGTTACGGGTGGGTACAGGAACACCGATAACAGGAAGTGGAGTTAAAGACGCTACCATTCCCGGCAGATGAGCAGCACCACCAGCACCGGCAATAATTACCTTAATACCGCGCTGGTGTGCAAGTTGAGCGTATTGCACCATCCGTTCTGGGGTACGGTGAGCAGAAACGATCGCCACTTCGCTTTCAACGCCAAATTCTTCACAAACTGCGATCGCGTCTTTCATGGTGGGCAAATCAGAATCGCTGCCCATGATAATACCAACTAAGGGAGTCATAATAATTAAAAATTCAAAATTTAAAATTCAAAATTATTTGAGCTAGCTTATGGAAGCTAGGTTATGCCGATTATCATCTCATGTTTTAATTGATTGATGTTTGTTGCATCTAAAATCTAGATTTATTTCTCTTCTCGCCAGTGTGATGACCCAAGCAATACGAAATTCTGTAGATATTATCAATGCTAGAGTGCCTGGTTACAAAGATTTGCAGATGCTCTTGGTTAATCAAGAGGGCATAATTGAGGAAATCTTGCCAATGGGTACGGTAGAGATGCACAGATGTACGTCCCTACTAGATGTAGCAGCTGACTGGATTTCTCTAGGCGGCGTTGATTTGCAAATTAACGGTGCGTTGGGTTTGGCATTTCCCGAATTGACGGCTGAAAATGCTCATATACTCCAAAAAATCTCACAATTTTTGTGGGATGTTGGGGTAGATGGATTTTTACCAACACTTGTAACAACTTCAGTAGAAAATATTCAGCGATCGCTTGCTATTATTGCTGAACTTCCCGATCAACCAGCAGGTGCAAAGATTTTGGGAGTACACCTAGAAGGGCCATTTTTGAATCTGCAAAAGCGCGGCGCACACCCAGCAGAATATCTCTTACCTCTGACAATGGATCAGGTAAAGCGCGTTTTGGGTGATTATGCCCATGTTGTGAAAGTCATCACTTTAGCACCGGAGTTAGATTTCACTGGCGAAGTAATTCCATATTTGCGTTCTCTGGGAATCATTGTCAGTTTAGGGCATTCTCAGGCAACATCTGCCCAAGGACAACGTGCCTTTGATCAGGGTGCAACGATGGTAACTCATGCTTTCAACGCCATGCCAGCATTACATCACCGCGAACCAGGATTATTAGGGGCAGCAATTACTCATCCCGATGTAATGTGTGGTTTTATTGCTGATGGTGAACATATTTCGCCTATGATGCTGCAAATTTTACTTCGCGCTAGCTATCAAGAAAAAGGGCTGTTTCTCGTCAGCGATGCCCTTTCTCCTCTGGGGCTACCCGATGGCGTGTATCCTTGGGATAGTCGGCAAATTGAAGTTAAGAACGGTACGGCACGACTAGCCGATGGCACTTTGTCGGGGACGACTTTACCCTTGTTGGTGGGAGTGCAGAATTTGGTGAAGTGGGGAATTTGTGATGTCGAAAGTGCGATCGCTTTAGCTACTAATGCACCGAGAAAAGCAATTGGTTTACCAGAAATTGTTAAGAGTCAATCCGCTAACTTATTACGCTGGCATTGGGATGAGACTACAAAAGAATTAACTTGGCAACGTGCCATCACCGCAGAAATGCTCAAGAAGCCAGAAGGTGGGAATTTATCTGTTGCTCTCAACTCCATATAATTCCAAAATAGCGAAAAAGGGAAAGGTTTTATTATCCCTTTCCCTTTAATCTGAGTGGAATCTAAGCTTTAATTACGAATTATGAATTACGAATTAGTAATTATTACGCAGGGTTAGGTTGAGTTCGGCTTTGCAGTAGTTGGATAATTGCAGTTTTTTCTAATATTCCAACTAGAACGCCATTCTCACGAATCACGGGAAGCACAGATAGTTTTTGTTGTTCGAGTAATTGCATGACTTCCAGCAGAGGCTGATCTGATTGAACTGTGGTAGATTCGGTAATTGGTCGCATGACTTCTTTTACTTGAGTTTCTGACCACAGCGCTGTTGGAACGCTTCGTAAATTATCAATTGCGATCGCACCTACTAATTGTCCATCATCATCAGTCACTAGGAACCGATGCCAGTTTTGCCCACTGATGACTCGCTCATCGGCAAACTCTCTGAGGCTAATATTTGCAGATACAATCGGGCTATCTTGAGTTACAGCATCTTCAGCAGTCAAACCTGTGAGTTTTTCTTGAACTCTGGCAAATTGAGCCGAATTACCAGCATTTTGCAATAGGAAGAAGCCAATTAACAAATTCCAGAAGTTACCGGCGTTGCCAAATAATACTAGGGGAAGTACACCTGAGAGAATTGCTACCCAACCAAAGATTTGCCCAACTCGACTAGCAAAGGTAACACCTTTATAAGGATTACCTGTAATTTTCCAAACGATAGCTTTCAGTATATTTCCGCCATCTAGGGGCAAGCCAGGAATCAAGTTAAACAGGGCTAATGCCAAGTTAACAGAAGCTAAAACACCAAGAATTGCTGCTAACGGGCCTGATGCAGTAGTTGTAACGCCAATAGCTGTAACGATACCACATAGCAGTAAGCTTACCATTGGGCCTGCGATCGCTACCCAGAAAGCCTCACCTGGGGTTTTTGACTCTTTTTCTAAGCTAGCCAAACCGCCAAATATAAACAGTGTGATGGATTTAACATCAATACCTTGACCCATCGCAACAAAGCTGTGGCCTAGTTCATGGGCGACGACAGAGGCAAATAACATCAGCGCTGTCATCAATCCCAGTAGCAAAGATAACCCCGCAGATAATTGAGGAAATTGTGCCGCCAGTCCACTGCTATAGCTCCAAGTTACTAAACCCAGAACTAAAAACCATGACGGATGGATATAGAAGGGAATCCCGAAGAGATTACCAACGCGAATTGTGCCATTCATGTCGTTCACCTTTGATTTCAGCTTCGAGAGGTTTGTTTTCATCCTTCTCGATGTTTTCATTGTAACGAAAGGTTAAGAGATTTTAATCTTCCTGCGGTAGTGGTGTCCGTCTGTAAAAGTGCGGTTATTGGTATTATGGCAGGAGGCAGTACTTCGGCTTCGCTCAGTAACCGGGGACAGGAGTAGTTTAGTAATAACTGTCCGAATACATTTTCAGTTAAGCATTTCTTCCTTCTCTTTCTTCCTTTGCGTACTTTGCGTCCTTGGCGGTTCGTTAAAAAAAATTACTTTGAACAAAGCGTTAAGCCTTAACCCAAGCGTATTGAGAACTTTCCCCTGCTTTCTTAGATAAAAAATATCCCAAAACTGACGCAAATATTTTCTCTATTTCTCCTCTCTCTGCGTTCTCTGCGCCTCCGTGGTTAGATTATTTCTGAGAAATCCCTTATAATCACAACCAAACCCTTTTCAGACATCCCTTAATAAATAATTAGGTGCGTTAGCCTACTGGCGTGACAAGGCTAAAATAGTCCATTAGATGTAAGTTGGGTTGAGGAACGAAACCCAACATGGATCGGAGTGTTGGGTTTCGTTCCTCAACCCAACCTACAAATTTTTTTGCAACAATTTAGCCTTGCCACGCCACTACGAGATGATTTATTTTTTAGAAGTCCCTAAAACCTAAAATTGGTATATCTAATCAAACTTTACTCAACCACTCATTTTCCTCTGGATCTTTGAATAGTGAGGTGCTGAGGTAGCGTTCGCCGAAGCTAGGTTGGATCATGACGATTAAACGGCCTGCATTTTCTGGGCGTTGTGCTACTTGAATCGCCGCGTATAAAGCAGCGCCAGTAGAAATCCCCGATAATAATCCTTCTTCTTTTGCTAGACGACGGCTGTAAGTGATCGCTTGCTCATCCGCTACCTGAATCACTTCATCTACCAATTCTGAACGGTAAATTGCTGGGACAAATCCCGCGCCGATACCCTGAATTTTGTGAGGCCCGGATTTACCACCTGCTAATACTGGGCTATTGCTTGGCTCAACTGCGATCGCTTGAAAACTCGGTTTCCGTTTTTTAATTACTTCTGAAACTCCCGTAATCGTCCCACCAGTACCCACTCCCGCAACCAAAATATCTACCTCTCCATCCGTATCATTCCAGATTTCTTCTGCGGTGGTTTCGGCGTGAACTTTCGGGTTAGCTGGGTTGCGGAACTGCTGCAACATATAAGCATTGGGCGTTTTAGCTACAATCTCCTCTGCATGAGCGATCGCTCCTCGCATCCCTTCTACCCCTGGCGTTAACTCTACTTGAGCGCCATAAGCCTTGAGCATTGATCGTCTTTCATGGCTCATTGTGTCAGGCATCGTTAGAATAAGATGGTACCCCTTAGCGGCCGCCACCATCGCTAACGCAATTCCTGTATTCCCAGAAGTTGGCTCTACTAAAACAGTTTTTCCGGGGTGAATCAAGCCTGCTTCTTCCGCCACTTCCACCATACTCGCGCCAATCCGATCTTTCACAGAAGATGCTGGATTCATGCTTTCTAGCTTCACCACAATTCGGGCAACCGCTCCTGAAGCTTGGGGAATTTTGTTTAATTGAACTAAAGGAGTCCGTCCGATTAACTCTGTGATATCTTTCGCTATCCGCATGATGAATACTCCGTAGTGTCTAAATGTAATACATTGGGCTTTGCTGTGCGCGAGTCTCTCTTTCCTGGCACAAGTCTTGGAGTGTATAGCGACCCAAAACTTCAATTGAGGCAGCGTTAACTTGCTCCCAAACTTCATAAACCAAAGTCTTTTCTAGAGTCCGAGAGTCAGAAGTATCTTTCTCTTTCCGCTCGCCTTCAACATAAGTGACAATTTCCAGCAGTGTAATCTGCCAAGGTTCACGAGCTAAAACAAAACCTCCCTTAGAGCCGCGTTGACTCTGCACCACACCAGCCCGCCGGAGGTTGGTCAAAATTTGTTCCAAGTAGCGTTCAGGTATGGGTTGCTTGGCAGTGATCTCGCTCATGGTTAGAGGAAGTTTTTTTCCGTGGTGGCTTGCCAGTTCTAAAAGCGCCAGCAGCGCATATTCCACTTTGGAAGACAGATCCAAGAGAGCGTAGTTTTGGCTATTCAAGACTGTACTCAACATACTACGGTGAATTGGGAGACTTATCGCAGTTAACGCAAAATTAATTTTTCTTAAAGTGTGGAATGTGATAGCATCCCACTTAGCAGCCACAAAGGTACTATATTCTATCGAGTTACCGTAGTTTATTATCCTACACAATTCCCATAAATGACTCCATCTTTTTGTGGGAATTATCCTGAGTTTCTGTTTTCAGAGCCTCGCTCACCAACGAAATATCTCAACAGAGTATGCTACTAACTGATTTACGAACCATTTTTGAGCGCGATCCAGCAGCCCGTAACTGGCTAGAAGTATTGTTTTGTTACCCTGGACTCCAAGCTCTAATATTTCATCGATTGGCACACTGGCTGTATAAAATTGGAATTCCCTTTATACCTCGCTTCATCTCTCATATTAGTAGGTTTTTAACTGGGATTGAAATCCATCCTGGGGCATTAATTGGCCAGGGAGTATTTATCGATCACGGTATGGGAGTTGTGATTGGTGAGACTGCGATCGTGGGCGACTATGCCCTGATTTATCAAGGTGTCACCCTTGGCGGAACTGGCAAAGAAAGCGGCAAACGCCATCCAACTTTAGGCTCTCATGTAGTTGTGGGAGCGGGTGCGAAGGTATTGGGAAATATTGAAATTGGCGATCGCGTCCGTATTGGAGCCGGTTCTGTGGTGCTGCGAGATGTGCCCAGCAACACTACTGTAGTTGGCATTCCAGGGCGTGTGACTCGTCAGAACAACTCGGGGAGCAATGCTCTAGATCATAATAAAGTCCGCGACGTAGAAGCTGAAGTCATCCGCGCTTTATTTGAACGTGTCAAGGCTTTAGAGAAAGAGTTTGAGCAGTTGCAACAATCAAGTTTCTCTGCAACTGAGCTTGGTAATGAACAACTATACAATCCTAAGAATAATAAGTCTGATGGGATAATTGACGATTTTCTTGATGGTGCGGGAATTTAATTTTGGGAATTGGGAATTGGGAAGAGGACAAGGGGACAAGGGGACAAGGGGAAAGACTTGTTTCAAGTTCTCACCCCTTGTCCCCCTGCCCCCTGCCCCCTGCTCCCTGCTCCCTGCTCCCTGCTCCCTGCTCCCTGCTCCCCACTTCCCTCTAAATGCCCAGATGCTCTTAGAACCTGATATAAATATAATATTACGGTTAACTTATCGGAGAATAGTAATATAAATATGGTATCTTTATATGCAAATTTAACTGGCTTAAACAGTAATGATACTAAGGAAAATTTCACCCGTAGGTCATTTCTACCAGAGCATCAAAATAGTCTTTGGAGAATTGAAACGGGTTTCGTCAGAACTTTTACTTATTTGGAAGATGGTACAACCGTCGCTTTGGGATTGTGGGGCCCTGGAGATGTAGTTGGTAAGTCTTTGTCAAAATTAGAACCTTATCAGATGGAATGCCTAACTAAAGTAGAGGCGACAGTCTTACCTATAGAGGAGTGGACTCAACTAGCAGAAACTCTACTTAATCATATCCAACAGGCTCAAGAATTAATGGTTATTCGTAGCCATAAAAAAGTTGATACCATGCTGATCAAGTTGTTGGCATGGTTATCTAAAAAGTTTGGTTCGGAAGTTGAGAAGGGACGTTTAATAGATATGCGCTTGACTCACGAAGATTTGGCGGAAATGCTAGGTTCGACTCGTGTGACTATCACTCGTGTTCTTGGACAGTTTGAGCAAGAGGGCTTGATTGCTCGTCTCTCTCTGCATCGAATTGTGGTGCGAGAAGAAGAAATTTGGTACTACGAAATTTAGATTATTTCAGCATAAATAGCTATGAATATAGACATAGTTAATAATTTAATTAAATCATTATTAGCGAACAGACAACCGGAGCATATAGATCCCCGACTTCTTAAAGAAGTCGGGGATCTAAGCCTTGCGAATTGGGTTAGCGATCGCTATAAACGCTAGACAAATCCAGCCAAATCGGTAGCCCTAGTTTTTCTAAATAACTCAGGCTAGAGTAAATTAACTTAGATATTTTCAACGTAAGTCTGCATAAAAAACGTGTTAAATTTTACTTTAAACACCATTTTTAAGTTTTTGTTACACAGTTATAAATTTTTCTGCCGACTTACTGAACGCGCCCTGCAAAATTTTTTATTCAAATTCATCAATTGTGGCGGGAGGAGTAGCATTTCTCTGATTAGCAATATTGCGCTCATACCACTTCATTAACGGAGTTGCACTAATGCCATGTATAATTACAGAAGCAACAATAGTAGTGTAAGTTATCCAAGCAATTTGTTCGGCAGCTTCACCTTTTAAACCATGACCAAAAGCATAAGCGAGATAATATAAAGAGCCGACACCACGAATACCAAACCATCCAAATAAGAAACGAGTTACTGGATGAAAGGTTCGGCGGTGTGATTCTACAGGGCGTTTACCTATGGTGCTAATCCAAACTCCTACAGGTCGGATTATGAATAATAATAAAATTATTACTAATAAAGATTGCATAGCATAGTTGAGCATTGGCTGAAGTAATAATATTGAACCCAATAGTAAAATTGTTCCAACTTCCAGCAGTTTTTCAACTTGCTCAACAAATTCTAATTGGGCTAGCGGTTTTTCAGGATTTCTGTAACTGCGTTGGACAACTAAGCCAGCAACAAATACTGCTAAAAATCCATATCCATTCACCATTTCTGTTAAAGAATAAGTTATTAAAATTGTGCTGATAGCAATAAAATCTTCCATTAACTCATCAGTACGACGGCGTTTTTGAACTCTTTTTTCAATCCAAACTATAGATTTGGCGACAACAAATCCCATAACAATAGCTGCTGCGATCGCCCAAATTAAATCAACCGCGATCCACTCTTTTAACCAGTTGCTCCAGTTGTCATCTTCTAATGCATGAATGCCAAAATAAACAAAGGGAAAAGCTAAAGCATCATTTAACCCACCTTCAGAAGTTAAACCAAACCTCAACTCATCTTGGTCATTTATATCAGTCAGTTGTACTTCTGATGCTAAGACTGGATCGGTAGGTGCGAGAATTGCTCCTAATAAAATCGCTTCTCCCCAATTCATCCCTAAAAACAATTTACCAACAACAGCCAGAGCAATAATTGAAATTGGCATCAGAAATACAATTAATCGGGCTGTGATACCCCAATCCCCCAACCTTAAAGGACGAACAATTTTTAAGCCGCAGCTAAATACAGAAATAATTACTACAAGTTCTGTTATTCTTTCCAGCACTTCAGCGTTAAAAACTTCATCTCGACGTAATTGAATCAGCCCAAAGGCGTAAGGCCCTAACAAAATACCAACCAGGAGATAGATAATGGCAAAAGAAAGAGGCAGGCGAGCAATCCAACCTGACCCTAATGTTACCATCAGCAAAAGTAGACCAATCACAAATAGGTCAATAATATAGATATCTATCATGTAGCAATTTATATATAAAGTTAGGTGTTACTTTGTAAGCTTAGTTGCAATAGCTTTTTATTAGAATTACCTATGGGCAGATTTTTTGGAATTAAGGATTAGCCCTGTTTAAGAGTGTTCCAAAAAGTAAATGATCCAAAACCCGTCATTGCGAGCGCTCGCAATGACAATTGAGCATTTTTTACTTGGAGTATTCTAACTTCTGCAAAGAACTAGCTTTAACAATCGGATAAATTTCCCACTGCGATCGCACTTGATAGACCAGACATAAAAACGAAAGCCCTACCTAGAAAATATCTAGCTGGGGCTTGATATTAGAATTGACACGCACTACCAATTTTTTCTTTTGTCTGAGTTATTAGTTTGATTTGACAGTTGGTGCTTCTGTATAACCCGCTCAATCTGGCAAGTCACCGCATTTATTCTATGTTTGACTTTATCAAAATCAATATTCACCCAAATATAGGCTTTTTCAGGTCTTTTCTGTTTACTGTTCATATATGGTTTATTTTGTCAAGATGTCTTGTTATATCTATACAATATCCCCATCTCAATTTCTAAACTACTTTCTCTAGACATATAAGCAAATATACTTAATGTTTCCTTAAGGTTTTACATCAAGTTTTCTTTGAGTAATCGCATTTCTAGCATCATCGCCTCAACTTCATCTAAGATGTTGTAGAAATATGGTGCAATCCGAATTCCCAGCAAAGGACGATAATCCACAAAAAAACGACGAGAAATTAAATCTTTGCAAATTCTTTGAGTAATGCGGCAGCTATCCTCTATCGAACCATTTATATAATTAACAGTAATTGTGCTTCTATGTTTCACAGGCTCTCGCGGTGTATTAACTGTGAAACCAAATTCATCCGCGAGAGTGATGATGCTTGTTAACTCCAGTGATAATAATTCTGTATAAAGGTGCGCCAAACTATATGAGGAAGGAACCGCATTCGCGTTAGCGTCTCTCCTTGGGAGAAGGGCGCATAGATACGAAGAAAGAAGAAGCAAAGGAAATTTGGCGCAACTTCACAAAGAAATAGTATGACTTTTTCCGAATTGCTTCAACTCCATTTTTAAATTTGAGAAGATCGGGTATTGTATCTTCTAATTGTTGTTTATCTGGACACCTTTACTGTGGCAAAATATTTAAGAATTAATTGAAGTTGATAAAAATGGATATTTACTTTATAAAAAGTATTCTTCCCAAATAGAGTTAACTTAGCGGCAGTGTAGTGGTCAAGATTTACGCAACTGGCACAGCATGGACACTAACTAGCAATTTACGTGAATATTCCCTCTATTTATTTCCTCATAAGTATTGCAATAGTGCTTTGCTAACGCGATTTCTATTGCAAATACAAAGATTTTGAAATGTTACTCAATAATACTTGTGTACTATTAAATAGCGATCGCATTGTGCCAATTGCGTAAGTCTTATGCTACTTAAATTATTCTTGTTAGATGTTGTACCAAATCTGCTGCTTGTCTTACACCCTCTATTTTCTCCACAGGCTGACCCTGCTTAAAAAGTACTAGAGTTGGTAGTGCAGCAATTTGATACTTGCTAGCTAATTCCGTGTATTTTTCTGTGTCAATTTTGACAATTCGCAGGCGATCCTTGAGTTGGGCATTTACTTGCTCTAAAATTGGCACCATCATCTGACATGGGCCACACCATTCAGCATAAAAATCCACTAATACAGGTACATCAGAATCAGACAACATTTCTTCAAAGCTGTTAAATTGTTTTTTAGTTGCCATGTGATACACACCGATTTTCAATTATGTTTTTCAATGGTAATTCTTAGAAAATAAAATTGCTATAGGTTCATGGGTTTTTTTGGGTAAAAGATTACATTAGTTAATATAGATCAACAATATTAAATAATTATAATAAAATGCATATATTAATTCCATTTATGTATAAAAATCAAAATTATTTTGACTAACCAAAGAATTATACTCTGAATTTATTTGCGTAGTTAGGTGAGAGGCAATAGACAACAGAAAAGAAGGCTATTTGAATTGTACTGAGTGTTTTCAAAAATCAAATGTGAGTTAGATATTTAGCTAAAAACGACGGATAACGTTATTCTAATTTGCATTATCCTAGCAAGATTGTCGTGTCCCAATAGTTAGATTTTATTCAGACAATATTTATATGTTCCCTGAATCGCCATAAGATAATTAGCGCGGTATTTCTAAAATCGAGGGACATTAAATGACACTATTAAAAGATAAAGTCGCAATTGTCACAGGTGCTTCACGGGGAATTGGGAGAGCGATCGCAATTGAATTAGCCACACAAGGAGCGATCGCAGTGGTTAATTATGCCAGTTCGAGTGCAGCAGCCGAGGCAGTCGTTACAGAAATTACAGAAGCGGGAGGTGAAGCGATCGCTATTCAAGCAGACGTTTCTAAAAGCGATCAAGTAGACACGCTAGTTAACACCGTCATGGAAAAGTTTAAGCGTGTAGATATTTTAGTCAATAATGCCGGAATTACGCGCGACACACTGCTTATGCGTCTGAAGCCAGAAGATTGGCAAGCTGTGATAGACCTTAACCTCACTGGTGTTTTCTTATGTACACGCGCCGTCAGTAAAATCATGCTCAAACAGCGATCGGGGCGAATTATTAACATTACTTCCGTTGCTGGGCAAATGGGCAACCCAGGTCAGTCCAACTACAGCGCCGCCAAAGCAGGAGTAATCGGCTTCACCAAAAGCGTTGCCAAAGAACTCGCTACTCGTGGGATCACCGTTAACGCCGTCGCCCCAGGATTCATTACCACCGATATGACCAGCGATCTCAACAACCCCGAAGATATTCTGAAATTCATCCCTCTCGGTCGCTTTGGTCAGCCAGAAGAAGTTGCTGGGATGGTGCGCTTCCTCGCCGCCGATCCCGCCGCCACCTACATCACCGGACAAGTTTTTAACGTTGATGGCGGCATGGTAATGGCGTAAATAGTTTAAGAAATAAATATAGGACTTACGCAAAATATCTCTCAAACTCTTATTTCTCTGTGCCTTCCGTGCCTCTGCGGTTTGTTATTCCGTAACTCATGCGTAAGTCCTAAAATAAATAATTTGAGATTTTACATAAATAGGGGCGCACAGCTAGTTGTGCGCCCCTATTTATATACAAATAATTTTGGATAACTTATTTTTTGGAGTGTTGCTTCAACAAAATCCAAAATTTAAAATCTAAAATTCGGTCGTAGTATAAATGCACCACAAAAAAAACCATAGTAGGGCTAGCATTGCAATGCTTACCCTACAAGCAACTAAGGCTGTTGGCGTATTCTTTGCCAGACAGTAAAACCCAAAAGCAGGATAATACTACTGGCGGTAGCCAGCATCACAGCCAAACTCATGCCTTGTATTCTCATCGCCAGCAAATTGAAAAATAAGGTAATTGACCAAAGCGTGAACGCAGCATGACGCTGGGAAAGTCCCCAAGCGAGTAAGCGGTGATGCAGATGATCTTTGCCAGGAGTACTCAGAGGGTTATTTCCTGCTAGTAACCGCCGTACAAATACTTGAGTGGTGTCTAGCACTGGCAACAATAGAAATAAAACTGTAGGAATTAGGGCATAAACTGTGTTTTGTTGCAGTTTGCCTAAAATACTAGTTGCTGCCAGCACATAGCCAAAAAAGTATGCTCCGGCATCACCCATAATAATTTGTGATGGATGGAAGTTATGGCGCAAAAAGCCTAATGCAGCACCTCCTAAAGCTGCAAGTACCAAGATCGCGGCCGCACGATTGTTAAATTGGGCTGCAACCCCCAACAAACTCATAGCGGTAATAAAGCTGATTCCTCCCGCCAAACCATCCATACCATCCATCAAGTTGATGGCGTTGGTAATCCCTACTACCCACAGTACTGTCAGCGACATAGACAGAAGTGAGTCGATGGGAGTACCAAACAGGACTTTGACACTGATACCATTAGCTACCAGCAAAAGCGCCGTGACGATTTGTGCCCACAATCGAATAGAGGGCGGTAAGCCGAACTGATCGTCGATAAAGCCCACAAGGACTAATATCGAACCCCCCAGGAGAATAGTGAGTACCTGAGCCAATACGTTTTGGAGTTCGATCGGCCGTAAAAGGCTAGCTAGTACCAGCGCGGCAATTACACCCGCGTAGATAGCTAGCCCCCCTGCATTGGGTAAAGGTTCTCGATTGAGTCGCCGAGCGTTGGGTTGGTCAGCCCAACCTACTCGCAAGGCGAATTTGCGGATTGTCGGAATTGAACGCCACGTTACAAGCCAAGCCAAGAGAAACGTAAATACTACTGCCAACCAGCCGGTGCCGCTAGGGTCGGCAATACCAAGGTATTTAAGGGAGTTGTCTAGATTCATCTCCCAATTCAAGCATTACTGCCAGTATCTAATATGAGCATCACCTGTATATTAATCAATTTTTTATTTTTTATTTCCATTTGTAACTTTAGAGATTAGCACTCTTGCCCTGTGAGTGCTAAATTGTCTAATGGAAGCGCTAGAGAAATAAAACATGGCGAAAATTATTGCATTTGACGAGGAATCGCGGCGAGCTCTAGAAAGGGGTGTTAACGCCCTTGCCGATGCCGTAAAAATCACCTTGGGGCCCAAAGGTCGCAATGTCCTTTTAGAGAAAAAATTTGGCGCACCTCAAATTGTCAACGATGGTATCACTGTTGCCAAGGAAATTGAATTAGAAGATCCTTTGGAAAATACTGGTGCAAGACTCATTCAGGAAGTAGCCTCAAAAACTAAAGATGTGGCTGGGGATGGCACCACCACCGCCACCGTTTTAGCACAAGCCTTGATTCGGGAAGGTTTGAAGAACGTCGCGGCGGGTACTAACCCAGTTAGCTTGAAACGCGGGATCGACAAAACTGTTGAAGCACTGGTAAAAGAAATTGCCAGAATAGCCAAGCCAGTCGAAGGAAGTGCGATCGCTCAAGTTGCCACTGTCTCTGCTGGTAACGATGAAGAAGTTGGTCAAATGTTAGCCCAAGCAATGGAAAAAGTCACCAAAGATGGTGTCATTACCGTTGAAGAATCCAAATCCCTCACCACTGAACTAGAAGTAGTTGAAGGGATGCAGATCGACAGGGGTTATATTTCACCCTACTTCGTCACCAACAACGAGCGGCAAATCGTCGAATTTGAAAACGCCCGAATCTTGGTGACAGATAAAAAAATCAGCAGCATCCAAGATTTAGTGCCAATTTTGGAAAAAGTTGCTCGTTCTGGTCAGCCCTTGTTAATCATTGCTGAAGATGTCGAAGGTGATGCTTTGGCAACTTTGGTAGTGAACAAAGCGCGGGGTGTACTAGCAGTGGCTGCCATTAAAGCGCCTGGATTTGGCGATCGCCGCAAAGCTTTGTTAGAAGATATTGCTATTCTCACCGATGGACAGTTGATTTCTGAAGAAATTGGCTTAAGTTTGGATACAGCTTCTTTAGAAGCCCTGGGAACTGCTCGCAAAATCACCATTGACAAAGAAAGCACCACCATTGTCGCTGGCAGTGTCACCAAGCCAGAAGTACAAAAGCGGATTGGTCAAATTCGTAGACAGTTGGAAGAAACCGATTCTGAATACGATCAAGAAAAACTCCAAGAACGCATCGCCAAGCTTGCTGGCGGTGTGGCAGTGATTAAAGTGGGTGCGGCAACCGAAACCGAACTCAAAGACCGTAAGCTGCGGATTGAGGACGCGCTCAACGCTACTAAAGCCGCCGTAGAAGAAGGGATTGTTCCTGGTGGTGGAACAACTTTAATTCACTTAGCCAAAACGGTACAAGCGATTAAAAAGACCTTAGAAAGCGAAGAAGAAAAAATTGGGGCTGATATAGTCGAACGAGCGCTAGAAGCTCCTTTGCGTCAAATAGCAGATAACGCCGGTGCTGAAGGTTCTGTAATCGTTTCTAAAGTCCGAGACAGCGAGTTCAATATTGGCTACAACGCTGCTACCGGAGAATTTGAAGACTTGATCGCGGCTGGTATTATCGACCCTGCCAAGGTTGTGCGTTCAGCTTTGCAAAACGCTGGTTCTATTGCTGGTTTGGTCTTAACCACCGAAGCGATCGTTGTTGAAAAACCAGAGAAGAAATCCGCAGCTGCTGCTCCTGATATGGGCGGCATGGGTGGTATGGGCGGTATGGGCGGCATGGGCGGCATGGGCGGCATGGGCATGTTCTAACTTCTGCTTACCCAGATAAATATTTTTTTCAACAGTTTGTCTTAACCAAGGCAAACTGTTTTTTTATAACATTGCTGATTTAGAGCCGATATGTTATCTCTATTGCTGGGAAGTAGCTGGGCATAAGTAAAAATAATCATCATGGTTATCAGCAATTAATCATAAATACAACATCTAAATAACTGCTTAATCTACAAATTACAATTACAGTTTTTGTATTAATTTTTGTAAAATTAATAGCAAAAGCTGAAATAGATCAAAACGCCTCATGGTTGCTTAGTAGAAGATTTTACTTCTTTACTAAGCACTGGAAAAAGAAGAACTTGTCCAATTCCCAACTCCCAATTCCCAATGTAGGTAATATTGCATGGCACGAAAACTACATCGCCTTCTAAAAATAGTAAAGAAGGCAAACGAAGATGAATTCTATCACGAACCAGGGACTGTACCCGGAACCATTTTTATTGATGCAGATGCTCCACCACCGATAATTTTTTTGATTGACTACAACCAAACCAATTTTATCCGCGAACAGATAGCAACCCCAGAAGAGTGTATTTCATATCTTGATAGTGAATCCACTTCTTGGGTAGACGTACAAGGTTTAGGTAGTCAAGATATATTACAGCGATTGGGTAAAGTTTTTGAGTTACATCCTTTAGTTTTAGAAGATATAGTCAATGTGCCAGAGCGTCCCAAAACAGAGGATTATGAAGATCAATTGCTATTCATTTCTCGCATGGTAGTACCGAAAGAAATAGCATGTGGTTTTTACAGCGAACAAGTGAGTTTGATATTAGGTAAAAATTATTTGCTGACAGTACAAGAGGAGCCGGAACATGATTGTTTTGAAGCGGTGCGATCGCGGATTGAAAAAAACAAAGGGATCATTCGCAAACAAGGAGCGGATTATTTAGCTTACGCCGTATTAGATGCAATTATTGATGGCTATTTTCCCGTACTGGAGCTTTATGGAGAGCGGATCGAAGAGTTAGAAGAGGAGGTAATAGTCAAACCTACCCCACAAACACTACAAAATATTTATCAAATTAGGCGAGAACTACTGCAACTACGTCGTGCTATCTGGCCCCAGCGAGATGCAATTAATTCTTTGATTCGAGATGGTAGTGAACTGATTGGCGAAGAAGTCCAAATCTACTTGCGAGATTGTTATGACCATACAGTGCAAGTGATGGATATGGTAGAAACTTATCGAGAACTAGCATCTGGATTAATGGATGTGTACCTTTCGGCAGTGAGTAACAAAATGAATGAAATTATGAAGGTACTAACGATAGTTTCAACAATTTTTATTCCACTGACTTTTATTGCCGGAATATATGGTATGAATTTCAATACGGAAAAATCGCCATATAATATGCCTGAGTTGAATTGGTATTGGGGCTATCCACTCTGCTTGGTAGTAATGGCTGCGATCGCACTTGCTTTGCTATTCTTTTTTTGGCAACGGGGTTGGCTGCAAAATTCTGTAACAATTAAGCGTAATTAATAATTGCAGATAGGCAACAAATCAAATGTACATTCATTATTACCAGGAGTTAATATTATAAATTATGAGGAATAGCGACCAGAATTTAGTAGTTTTGACTATTTATATTATCGGTATTTCCTATATTTTTAATCGCATGATTGAATCCATCGATGATCAAGTTAAATTTGAGTTTAAAAAAGGAATCGTTGACGAGCAACTCAAAGAACAAAATCTCGACGATAAAATTGGGATTTCCTTTAAACTCAAATCCTCGTACCCAATTGACGATTTGAAAGATTTAGGAATTAGCATTGAAAATAAATCTGATAATGTTGCCCTATACGTTGACTGGGACAACAGTTCTTTAGTAGTTGAACATAGCAAACAATCACGCCGCGTAATTCGCAAATCACCAGACTTAACTCGTGACTTGGCAGTACCTCAAAGTCCTAGCCTGATTGCTCCCAAGAAAACACTTTCGGAAACAGTGACAGCAGAAGATGTATTCGAGCGGGATCCAGTCGCTGGAACCTATTCAGCGAAAAAACCACTAATTGATATCAATGGGCTACAAAAAGGGCAAAAAAAATTGTACAACGACTTTCTTAACAGAAAAAAGGAGTTGGACTTTTCCCTGCAACTGGTGCTGAGGATATCTGAGGTGCGTTTAGGTTTAGCCCCAGGTCGTGATTTTCCTCCCATTAGTATTATCAATTGTCCTTTCACAGTCAAAAAATTACCTTGGACTTACGCTCTACCGTGGAATAAAAAAAAGTAATGCCATGTCAACATACTACGCCAACCAAAGATTACACTGGATCTAAGGAGAGAGTAGACGCAGGCGGTTGCAGATCAGTCATAGTAACTGGTTTGAGGAAAGTCCGGACTCCCGAAAGACCAAACTTGCTGGATAACGTCCAGTGCGAGCGATCGTGAGGATAGTGCCACAGAAAGATACCGCCAGATCAATTAAAAATTAAAAATGTAAAATTAAAAATTGTTCATTTTACATTTTTAATTGATCTGGTAAGGGTGCAAAGGTGCGGTAAGAGCGCACCAGCAGTATCGAGAGGTGCTGGCTCGGTAAACCCCGGTTGGGAGCAAGGCGATAGGAACTACGGTTGGTCTTTTACCAGTTCCGCTCAATGAGAGCCGCTAGAGGCGTTTGGTAACAAGCGTCCCAGATAGATAACTGCCCTCGCAAGAGAACAGAACCCGGCTTATGTACTGCTCTCTCCCCCCCTTTTTAGTGCTGAGTGCTGAGTGCTGAGTTAGGAGTTAGGAGTCAGAAGTAAGTATTTTTCCCATGTCTCCCCTTGCTCCCTGCTCCCTGCCCCCTGCTCCCTGCTCCCTGCCCCCTGCTCCCTGCCCCCTCCCCTTGTCATGTAATGCCTCTTGCCTACCCGCGCCGTCAACGGCAACTCGAAAGTTTAGTCCAAAAATTAGGTTTGTCGCTAGAAGCACCTATCAAGTGGGAACTGCTAGATTTAGCGCTAACTCATCCTACTGTCTCTGATTCGGCAAATTATGAACAACTGGAGTTTGTTGGCGATGCAGTGGTGCGCCTAGTGTCGGCTGTTGTGTTATGGGAAAATTATCCCGATTGTCCAGTAGGGGATTTTGCGGCGATTCGTTCGGTATTGGTAAGCGATCGCATTCTCGCCCAATTAGCCAGAGGTTATGGTTTGGAGTTATACTTGCTAGTCGCCGGTAGCGCTACGGCTGATAAGGTTGGTCAAGAGTCACGACTAGCAGATGCTTTTGAAGCAGTTCTCGGTGCGCTCTACTTAAGCACTCAAAATCTGGAACTAATTCGTTCTTGGCTAGATCCCCACTTCCAAGAACTAACGACAGAAATTCGCCTCGATCCTGCCAGACTCAATTACAAAGCTGCTCTCCAAGAATGGACTCAGGCGCAATTTAAAGTTTTACCAGAATATCGAGTTGTAGAAGTCACTCAACCGCACCGTAATCAAGAACGTTTTATGGCTGAAGTGTGGCTGCATGGAAACAAACTTGGAGAAGGTAAAGGACGCTCAATCAAAACTGCTGAACAAGCCGCAGCTAAAGTAGCCTTTTTAGCAATTCCTCAACCGAAAATACCCTAAACCAAAAATAGTGCTGATAACCTGATAACTTAGTTGGTTGTCGGTGGTCATTTGTCCCTAGTCCCTTGCATACTAATGACAAATAACAAATGACAAATGACAAATAACAAATGACAAACCAAATTAAAATTGCTGTTATCGGAGTTGGGCGTTGGGGAGTACATCTGCTACGGAATTTCTTAGCACATCCCCAAGTAGATGTAGTTGCTGTAGTAGACCCTCATCCAGAACGATTAGCGGCGGTCAAACAGCAGTTTAATTTAGATGATTATGTAGTATTGACAACCCAGTGGGAAGATTTAAAAAGAGTGCCAGGATTGACAGGAGTGGCGATCGCAACTCCAGCTACTACTCACTATGCTTTAATTAAAGACGCTCTCCAAAACGGATACCATGTTTTGGCAGAAAAGCCCCTAACTCTTGATCCGGCCGAATGTCGGGAACTTTGCCAGTTAGCAGAGCAGCATCATTTAATACTGATGGTTGACCACACTTATTTATTTCACCCAGCAGTTGAGCAAGGACAAACTGTGGTACAGGCGGGTAAATTAGGTGATTTACGCTACGGCTATGCGACACGCACCCATTTAGGCCCTGTCCGCCAAGATGTTGATGCGCTGTGGGACTTAGCTATTCACGATATTGCGATCTTTAACGCTTGGCTAGGTCAGATGCCTGTGAAAGTACAAGCAACGGGTACGGTATGGCTACAGGGGCAAGCCAATAGCGAAATAACCCACTCTCCATCCCAAGGTTTAGCCGATCTAGTATGGTTAACACTGACATACCCAGATGGCTTTCAAGCTTATATTCATTTGTGCTGGCTAAATGCTGATAAGCAGCGACGGCTGGGGATTGTAGGTAGCCTTGGTAGTTTGATTTTTGATGAAATGTTGCGATCGTCACCTCTAACGCTGCTACATGGGGAGTTTGAGCAGCAGGGTAATCATTTTATTCCGGTAAATCAAAGACAGGTAGTGCTGGAATTAGAACCGGGTGAACCATTACAACGGGTTTGCTCTACCTTTGTTGCTTCTGTTCTCAACAATACTCCCTCAGAGGTTTCGTCTGGCTGGGTAGGCACACAGTTAGTAGAAATTCTTGCTGCACTAACGCTATCTCTTGAGCAAGGCGGCCAACCTGTTTTTCTTAACAACTGCTCTCAAGTCTGATTTTCCCCGGAGAATAACCGCCTGATACTGTTCGGTTAAGGCAAGAGACGCGATAAATCGCCGTCTCTACAAAGGACTGATTCTTGTAGAGACGGCGATTTATCGCGTCTTTGAGATCGTATTGAATAACCGCTCATTTTACTTCATTAACGGAGTTCAAAGCCTCGTTCACGAGTATCAAAGACTCGTTAACGGG
>NZ_JAYGHE010000043.1:45782-46294 GCF_034931145.1 Nostoc sp. UHCC 0252
ATTAACGGAGTTCAAAGACTCATTCACGAGGATTTATCAAAAATTATTCCGGTTTTTAGCGATTTTCGGGTAAGTCCTGATAAAATCAGCTAACGTATGAGCATGATTATGCACAACCGTATATTTACTACTCTATTTTTAACTTTATTTCTGGCTACCACACCCCAGTTTGTAGTTGCTCAAAATAATATTGAACAGCTATTTAAACAAGGCGACGCTGCCGAATCGGTGGGTAATAACTCCCAAGCAGAGACAATTTGGCGGAAAGTTTTACAAGTTGAACCCAATAATGGCAAAGCTTATAACAATTTGGGTAATGCTTTGCGGCGACAGGGGAAACTAGATGAAGCGTTAGCAGCGCACCAGAAAGCATTACAACTCAACCCTAATGATGCCGAAGCTTACGTTGGTATGGGTAATGTGCTAAATGCTCAAGGGAAACTAGAAGAGGCGATCGCACTTTACCAGAAAGCCTTGCAAATTAACCCCAACGATGCTGCTGCTTACAACAA
>NZ_JAYGHE010000043.1:46703-50423 GCF_034931145.1 Nostoc sp. UHCC 0252
TCTGTGTCATGTGTTAGATGACCAGAACAAACTTGACGAAGCAATAACAGCTTGTCAAAAATCCATTCAACTCAACTCACAAGATGCAACAACTCACAGTCTTCTTGGCTACACATTTAAAAGGCAGAAGAAATTAGATGCAGCAGTTACCGCCTACGAAAAAGCAATTCAACTCAACCCCAACTATACCTTAGCTCACAATGGCTTGGGTTTATCGCTCCAAGAGCAAGGGAAGCTAAAAGAAGCCATTGATGAGTTTGACAAAGCAGAACAAATTGACCCCTATTATATCTATGCCAGGAACAACAATATAGAAGCAAGGCAGTTATGGACAGAGCAACAAAATAAATTAGCTAGCGTAGAAGACGATCGCCAATGGTTGCCTAAAAATGATCCAACTGTACCCATTAAGCGTTCTGTAGTACGGATCACTGCCGAGTTTTCTAGCCGCGATCGCCAGGGAATCGAGATTGGAACTGGTGTAGTAATTAAACGAGATGGCGATCGGACATTAATTCTTACCAATCGTCATATTATTTTTGATGGCTATGAAGAGGGTAAAAATATCCAAGTGGAATTTTTCAGTTCACCACCACCCAACCGAGTGCGAATGCGGCGAGATGCCAAGCTGTTCAAAATGACATCCACAGACGAACAACTCGATTTAGCCGTTTTGGAAGTTATCGGGAATCTGCCAGAAGATATTCGACCTTTACCCATCTCTTCAACTTCTATCACTTCAAAAATGCCCATTCGGATTATCGGTCATTCTGCTCAAAGAGGTGAAGATAAATCTTGGTCTATGCAATCAGGACAAATCAGTAGCTATGAAGAACAGCAATTAGAAATATCTCAAGCCGCACTCACACCTGGTTATTCTGGTAGTCCTGTGCTTGACCCGCAAAATCAACTTTTAGGCATCGTTTTTGCCCGCAAAAAAGGTGAAGACCAAGATTTCGCTTATCCCATGTCTGAACTTCAAAAACAACTGTCCACTTGGAACATTAATATAGACGCGATGAATCGCGTCTCTACAACAAACCATGAATTATAAAATTATCCTTGCCAGCTTATTAATTCTCAGCATCAGTCATCTTCCTGCTGCTGCTTCTTGCCCAGAAGGAAACCCCCGCACTACTGATTACATCCGCCGTAAACCACCCAACCGTTGCGAAGGTATTAAACTCGAACCCTTAAGCGGTAACAGCTTGAGTCTAATTTCTATTGCTACTCGCAACCTTGCCAGTTTCGGCAAAACTCTCACAGTACAAATTCCTCAAATAAATGGTGGAAACAACCCCCAAATAGTAGTGAAATCATTGGGCGATAATTATCACTATCAGATGGATGACTTGTTATTGTCTAAGAATGGTTCAGGTTTCAGCTTTAGGTGGGATACTTACGTTCTCAGAGAAGCCAAAATACCAGCAAATAAACTCCGCGCTGTGGCATCCTATAGCCTTGGTTCCCAACCTGTGTATGTTCCAGTCATCCTGGGGCAAACTTCTGGTAAGTATGAATTTGTCTTTTATTCTGAGGATCGAGTCAGATTTACCACCTTTGAAATCCTTCCCCAAGGTGAAAAAGCAATTTATAGCACTTCCCGCCCTAACCCGAAAAAGGGTGAAACTATTTTTACCTGGGATGGTAATGCCCCATCTGGGCGCTATGAACTGCGCTACGTTGCTAATATTGAACGAAGAAATGAACCTAGCGATCGCATCGAAAGGCGAATAGTATTTGAACATAACCCAAATTGGTTGAAATAAATCATGGCATCTCGGCAAAAAGCCAAACAATTTCCCGACTTCATTAAGATTCGCCAATGGTTGACTTCTCTGAAAACACATCTAGTTGCGTGGTTTGGAGTCAGCATTTTAGCGCTGAAGCGCTTACTACGAACGATTTCAAATCATCAAAGTTTATTGTTGGGGCTGGTGGTACTTTTATTTTTGACTATCGGTACTATTGCTGCGATCGCACCTGGGACTCATACCTTTGAAGGTAATATCATTTCTCAAGAAATGAGCTTTATCTATAATGGACAGCAACCCAAACGCTTTATTGAAAATATTCGTGGTATTAAAGAACTGGAAAGTGAAGGCATTCAAACCTTAACTTTCACAGGCAAATTCCAAAGTGAATTGCCCCAACTTAATCAGTCAAATTCGTTAAAAATCAAACTTAAAGACCGCGAAAGTAAATGGATTATTGCTCCGGCTAATCTCGAAGCTACTAGCAAAATCGAATTGAATGAACTGCGGCTACAACCTAATACAAAAGTAACTGAGTTAAATTATGACTTTTACCGTAATCAGTTGGCTTTCTCCCTACAGCGAAATCCTAAACTAGACCTAAAAAATAACGCTAATATATTAAAACTGTATTTAGGTGAACAACCAATCAAAGTTATAGTAGAAGGCTATGAATTACCAGATTTAAATTTACAAAAACAACTAGATAATCAAACACCTCTAGAATTTATTTTAAATCCAGATAATCAAGAATTTAACTTAGAATTTCCACAAAACACCAATATTTATATTACCTTAGACAAACCTGCCAAATTTGAATCAGAGCAATGGTTTCGGGGCAAGATAGAAACCAAAAATGTTCAGTTTATAGATGTAGATAGAAATGGCAGCGATCTCAGAGATGATTTAGATGTTTCTACTATTGTAGAAGGCAAAATTCGCATGGTAGGGCAGGAGCAAGAAATTAAAAAAAATCAATTTCTCATGGGAGAAAACCCTGATATTCCTTTAAATATTCAACTAATACGCCATCTGCAAATTGTCCCCCAAAAGGGCATAGAAGCCCGCTTTTCTGGTAAAACTAAACAGATTCAAATTGGTCTAGATCAGGATTTCCCTGTCTCCAGAATCCAGGGTAGCTGGTTAGATGGTGTTTTACCTCGTGATGCAATTATTGCGCTGTTCTCTTTTGGGGCTGCTACAATTCCTAATCTTGTGTCTTGGCTATTTAGTAACACTTCTAAATCTGCGTCAAAACCATAGCCGTTAGGAGTGAGGATTCCAATTTATTTTTTTGAATTTTGAATTAGAGTCTAGTAAAAATTACCTTTCAGAAGTTCCATTTGCATAAACTTCTGTTTTTGGAAGACTTACCAAGAGAGTTTGCTGTGGTGAAAGACTAATCTCGTAAGTCTCATTCCCAAGTAACACCTGAAACTTCATCGACTTTTCTTTCTCTGCACCTACTTTTACAGATTTGTTGCTTCCCAAAGATGGACTTCCCCCAGACTGCTGTAGGTTAGAATATTGGCTTGCTTTTGTCCCCTTATTCTCAGAGGAAAATCCCAGATCCCCGGCATTTTCATCTTTTTTGGAAGCAGGTAACAGCGAGATATCAATTAAAGGTAAGGTAATTTTCAGTGTCGTACCTTGATGAAGTCCTGTACTCTCAAGAGTAATGCTGCCTCCCATGAGTTCGATTAAGTTCCGTGAAATTGCTAATCCTAGCCCAGTACCTTCAAACTGGCGCGTGGTTGTGCCATTCACCATCACAAAGGGGCGAAATAGTTTGTGTTGTTGACCGGGATCAATACCTATACCTGTATCTTTAACTATCACCACCACTTGGGATTTACCATTACTAGATTGAATTTCTGTAGAAATGGTGATGCTTCCTTTGTCGGTGAACTTAGTGGCATTGCCGATAACATTAATCAGTACCTGTTTCAGTTTTGCCGCGTCTGCC
>NZ_JAYGHE010000043.1:50448-57263 GCF_034931145.1 Nostoc sp. UHCC 0252
TGAATTGGTATCGGTTGAGGATCTAACTCGCATTTCAATTGCAAGCCCTTTTGTTGAACATTAACCGATTGTAAATTAATTACCTCTAGCAGTATTTGTCGGAGATCGAGAGGTGTAATTACTACAGAAAGTTTACCTGCTTCGATTTTAGAAATGTCGAGTAAATCATTAATAATATTTAGCAAATGAATCGTTGTTTCATTGGCACGTTTGAGGAAGTCCATTTCTTCTTCCCGGCTATCACATAAGCCATCTTCAACCACGCGAATGCAGCTAATAATAGTATGTAATGGATTTCTCAATTCATGGGAAGTCGTAGCCAAAAACTGGCTTTTAATTTGGTTAGCGTTTTTTGCTTCTTTCCACGCTATTTCTAACTCTTCTGCCCCAGCTTTAAGCCGTTCTACCATTTGGTCTAATGCTTGGGCTAGTTGATTGAATTCTCGAATTTGGAAATTGTGCGGAACTGGTTGTGCAGCGTGGTGAGAGTGAATATTGAGAGCGTAGTCTCGCAATTCTTCTACAGGACGTGCCAAGTAAGGAGCTAGATATATGGATGCTAACAAACTTGCACCAATCAAACCAACTGTCAAAACTATGAGAATTAGTTTGATTTCTTCTAAACCAAAAAGCGCATTATCGACACTAGTAACAGCTAATACTACCCATTTTTGCTGCTGTTGTTGGGTAAGCGGATTTGCGATCGCTGTATAGCCAGCTACTAATTCGTTCCCTTCTTTAAAAGATAAATTTATCGAACTTTTTTGCCCCGCAATTGCATTTTTAATTATGCTCTTGAGTTGAGAAGAATTTGGGTGTTGATTTATATTAGTTCCAACCAATTCTGTAGATGGATGTGCCAAAATTGTGCCATCTTCGGCAATCACTACCATAGTGCCTGTGAGCGATCCCGGCGGATTTATGGTTTTTTGGTACAATGCAGACTGAATACTTAAACTGTAAATTAAATTTTTTCGGCTATCGAACACTGGTGTAGATAACACTACTTGCAATTGATTTTGTGCGTTTCTTTTTCCAGTTATTCCTATCTTTGACGGGAAGATTGCTTTGACATCAATTCCATCACTAGACAAAGGTGCTGTCAACTCTCCAATTGCTTGATCTCCACAGCTACTGGCAATTATTTTCTGGTTTTGCAGATCCGTTAATTGGATGCACTCAATACTGGCTGGAAGTTGTTGCTTTAGCTGCGTGATAATTTCTTGCTCTTGTATAGGCGAACCCGACGGAATTACCATCGTTTTACTTACAACGAGCAAATGGGCTTTTAAGAGAGCGATCGCATCGCCAATTCTCTCCCCTTTAATGATGGCGCTTTCTGTTAGATTTTGACGTGCAGTTCCTAATATGCTAGAACGTGCCTTATTCAAGGCAATAATTTCGCCTATAAGTAAAACTGGGACAAACAGCAGCAATATTTTCGTTACTAAAATTCGACGAAAGGAAGATTGGCGAGAATTAGTCATCGAGTGTCTCACTTTGCATCTGCAAACCACAATAGCAAAGATATGTAATTAGACTGGCTAGATGAGACATTTTATTAAATTATCAGAATTTTATTTTCAATGTTTAAAAATAACAAATTGCTATAATTCAAAAAGAAACGTGGTATACCAAAACCCATATATGCTAAATGCAAAATTAGTTTTTGTTGCATATAAATACAGTGGTAAAATTGTAAAAAAGCAACTTACAGACATGGATTTTTTTGGAGAATCTACATACAAATAAAGTAAATATTCAAACTATCAAATCAATTTAATGTTGCAACATCGTCCTCATACTACAGTTGTTTTAGCAATGAGTGCAGATGGCAAGATAGCTGATTTTAAGCGATCGCCTGCTCGGTTTGGCTCAAGGGTCGATAAAGCACATCTAGAAAAACAAATCGCTGCCTCTGATGCGGTTTTATTCGGTGCTGGTACTCTCCGGGCCTACGGAACGACACTTACTGTATCAGATCCAACTCTAGTAAAACTTCGGGCACAAGAAGGTAAGCCTCCGCAGCCAGTTTATATAGTGACTACACACTCTGCAAACCTCAATCCGGAAATTTACTTTTTTAAGCAGCCAGTTAGACGCTGGCTACTCACGACAAAAGCGGGGGTACTTTCATGGAAAGAACGCTTACAGACGCTTACTTCAACTATAAGAACCGGAACACAAGAGTGTCCCCCAGAATTTGAACAGATTCTGGTTTTTGAAACACCAACGCGAGAAATCGACATTTTGGCAGCTTTGAAGCATCTAGCCAATATAGATATAACACGATTGGTAGTCTTAGGTGGAGGTGAATTAGTCGCTTCCTTACTGGGCTTAGATTTGATCGATGAATTATGGTTAACTGTGTGTCCCTTGATTTTAGGTGGTAGTAACGCCCCCACACCTACAGGAGGGAAAGGATTTTTATCCGATTTAGCTCCCAAGTTGCAACTTTTAGAAGTTCATACAGTTGAGCAAGAAGTGTTTTTGCACTATCGCCTGCAACGATCGGCAGATTAGATTACGCTAAGTTAAGTTATTGGGAATTGGGGATTGGGAATTGGGAATTGGGAATTGGGTTATTAGTTTTTCTCCCCCTGCCCCCTGCTCCCCGCTCCCTGCCCCCTGCCCCCTGCCCCCTGCCTCTTACTAATCCCTACTTCCCTAAGATGGTGGAACAACTTAAGCCTCGCTATTCTGTTGTTTGGACAAACAAAATTGCTGAAGTACCCCAAAATGCCTGGAATGCTTTGGCAATGCCACTCAAAACGCCGTTTTTAGAATGGGAGTGGCTAAACAATATCGAAACCTCCCAGAGTGCTACGGCTAAAACTGGTTGGTTGCCAAATCACTTGACATTGTGGCGAGATCGAACGCTGATTGCGGCTGCGCCACTTTATCTCAAAGGACATAGTTCTGGTGAATTTGTATTTGATCACCAATGGGCAGAGTTAGCCGATCGCATCGGAGTCCAATATTACCCAAAATTACTGGGAATGACACCATTTACCCCAGCAGAAGGTTATCGGTTTTTAATCGCCCCAGGAGAAGACGAAGACGAAATCACGGCGATGATGGTGCATGAAATTGACACTTTTTGCTCCAAAAATCGGATTTCTGGGTGTCATTTTCTCTACGTTGATCCCCAATGGCGGCCGATGCTGGAACGGCATGGTTTTACAACTTGGCTGCACCACAGCTATGTTTGGGAAAATTCTGGGTTTAAAACTTTTGATGACTATTTGAAAGTTTTCAACGCCAATCAGCGCCGCAATATCAAGCGGGAACGCAAAGCTGTAGAAAAAGCAGGTTTGCGATTACAAGCACTGACTGGTGAGGAAATTCCCTACTCTTCATTTCCTTTGATGTACCAGTTTTATGCTGACACCTGTGATAAGTTTGGCTGGTGGGGTAGTAAGTATCTCACAAAGCGGTTTTTTGAGCAGCTACACGCCGATTATCGCCATCGAGTTTTGTTTTTTGCTGCATATAGCGAGGAAGATAATTCTCATCCTTTAGGAATGTCCTTTTGTTTATTTAAAGATGACAAACTCTATGGGCGTTATTGGGGGAGTTTTCAAGAAATAGATTGCTTACATTTTGATGCTTGTTATTATGCGCCGATTGAGTGGGCGATCGCTAACAATATCCAAAGTTTTGATCCTGGTGCGGGTGGCCGCCACAAAAAACGGCGCGGTTTCCCCGCTATGCCCAATCACAGTTTGCACCGCTTTTACAATAATCGTCTAGGACAAATTATCCGTCCCTATATTAAGGAAGTGAATCAACTCGAACAGCAGGAAATTGAGGCGATTAATGCAGAGTTGCCATTTAGTGAGAAAAATTCAGGACTTACGCAATAACTCTCTGAAACCTTATTCCTTTGCGTCCTTTGCGGTTCGTTCCTCACATACAGCGTATTTGAGGTAAATGAAGTACATGGGTAGGGGTACAATATGTTGTGCCCCTACGATATCTGTACCTCACCAAGTTGCAATCTGCTGTAGTTCACCGCAAAATCTGGTCAATCATCCGGTTTGCTTGGGAAGCATAACCGCCGCCGAATAAATTGAAGTGATTCAAAATGTGATACAGATTATAGAGGGTTTTTCTCTGCTCATAACCTGGGTGTAAAGGAAAGACTTCGTTGTAACCTTGGTAAAATGCTGCGGGGAACCCACCAAACAATTCTGTCATGGCAATATCAACTTCGCGATCGCCAAAATAAGTTGCTGGATCAAAAATCACAGGTTCTCCTGAGTTAGTACACCCAGCATTTCCACCCCATAAATCGCCATGCACTAAAGAAGGTTGTACCTGATGCGTCAATAGTTCAGGGATTGCTGCTAATAATTTTTCTGAAGAGGGGAAATTTCCTCCGCGTCGCCTTGCCAACTGAAATTGATAACCCAGGCGATGTTTAATATAAAATTCTGTCCAATCTGCTGTCCAAGTATTGATTTGAGGCGTTGAACCAATGGTATTGTTAATTTTCCAACCAAAGCCTTCACTACTGCTAGCTTGATGCATCGCCGCCAACTTGCGCCCCATCTCTTGCCATAAATTGCTGTTACCGTTACCAAGTTCTAACCATTCCAGCACGATGTAGCTAGAATTCTCAGCTACACCCCAGCAAATAGGTTTAGGGACACGAATACTAGCTGTTGCTAGCATTTCCTTTAAACCCAATGCTTCAGCCTCAAACATCGCAGCTTGGGATGCTTGGTTCAGCTTGACGAAGTAGGTAATGTCACCATTAGAAACAGCATAACCTTGGTTAATGCATCCGCCACCAACCGATCGCCGTTGCTGACTCTGAAATTTTTCGCCAGTCGCCTGGCTAATATGGGTGTCGATTTGAGTCCACATGATTAAATTGGGGATTGGGGAGTGGGGAGTGGGGAGTGGGGCAGGGGGCAGGGGGCAGGGAGCAGGGGGAAAAATACCAATTCCCAATTCCCCATTCTCAATTCCCCATTTTTAATTTACGGCTTAACGACAACCACACCATAAGCATTTGGGGAAAGATACTCTTTGGCTGCTTGCATTAAGTCAGTTGCATCTTGGCTCTGAATATGATCTGGGTAGTTCAAGGCGGGTTCTAAATCTCCCACCAAGGAATGATAATAACCATACAACCCAGTGCGATCGCTTGGTGTTTCGTTACCAAAAATAAATCTGTTCGCTACTCGCCGCCGTACACGGGCAATTTCTGACTCTGCGACTAACTCGGTTTGAACTGTGCGAATATGTTGAGCGATCGCATTTTCTACTTCTGCTAAATTTTCCACTGCACATTTAGCTGAAATATAAAATGTCCCTTGTAGTTGATTGCTCATATTGCTCACAGAAATTGAAGAAACCAATCCCCGTTCTTCTCGTAAATCCCTCACTAGTCTTGATGTCCGTCCATGTCCCAACACTCCTGCTAAAACATCCAATCCATAGGTGCGATCTAACTGCACCATTCCTGGAACCCGCCAAACCATTACTAGTCTTGCTTGCTGGAGACTTTCATCTGTAAATTCTCGACGGACAATTTCTGTAAATGGTGACTCAGTGGGGAGTGGGGAGTGGGGAGTGGGAAGTGGGGAGTGGGGAGTTTTAATGGCTTTGGTAAATCCTTCAGCAACGATCGCAATTAATTCTTCCACAGGCAAATTACCCACAGCTACAGCAGCAATTGACTGGGGTTGATACCAACTAGTATGGAAATCCCGCATCTGCTGGGGTTTAAGTTGGGAAATCACCGATTCTGGCCCCAATACTGCACGGCGATAAGGTAGCTCATTATAGGCTGTTTCCATTGCCCGTCTAAATGTCCGCCTTTGAGGATTATCTTCTGAACGTCTAATTTCCTCTAAAACTACTAATCGCTCACGTTCAAAAGCATCATCAGGAATACTAGCATTTGATACTACATCTATTTGTAGTGGAGCAAGTTCGGCAAAGTCTTTAGGAGCAGTGGTTATATAGTAATGAGTATAGTCTTGGCTAGTCGCGGCATTAGTGACAGCACCCCGTTCTTCAATTCGCCGTTCAAACTCGCCGCTAGCCAGTCGTTCTGTTCCCTTAAAAATCATGTGTTCTAAAAAGTGAGCCATGCCGTTAATAGCATCAGATTCGACGGCTGAACCAACTTTAATCCATACGTTGAGGTTTACAGCATCAACTGGCATCTGTTCCGCAATTATTGTCAAACCATTGGGTAACTGATGCAGGGTTGGGCTATGAAGACGAGTTAAATTCGGCAGGGTTGAAGTCATTGCTACTTGTGCGAGGAGCTACGTTACTTCCTTATCTTATCCGTGACTGAAGAGACAGGGGAGGAGGGGATAGGGAGCAGGGAGCAGGGAGCAGGGGGACAAGGGGACAAGGGGGAAAAGAATTTGAGCCTTGTTTACTTTTTTTCACACAGTATCAACAACTGCGAACCCCGAATCAACAAATGCGAACCCCGAATCAACAAATGTGAACTCCGAATCAATAAATGTGAACTCCGAATCAACAAATGTGAACTCCGAATCAATAAATGCGAACTCCGAATCAACAAATGCGATCGCCAAAATAACAAATGTGAACTCCGAATCAATAAATGCGAACTCCGAATCAACAAATGCGATCGCCAAAATAACATTAGAAAGGGGAAACTAAAACATCTAATTCCCTCCCCTTTACAAGCTACGGTGTACATACAAGTCGTGAAATTCCACCTGACGTTTGGTTTCGTCCTCTAGCAATAGGATTGTGCGATGGCGTACCCGCCCGCAGGAGGCGATCGCTCTGAAAGTCTGTTATTGCGAACGCGAACA